>JBIIVZ010000442.1:0-2971 GCA_044339175.1 Roseateles sp. | reverse complement strand
GGCCGCACACGCACAGGACAAGACCGCCATTTTTGCGGTCGAAAACACTTTTGCTTCGCTCGACCCCTACGACACCAATCTGACCCTGGACCTGTCGGTCTGCAAGTCCTTCTACCAAGGGCTCTACGCCTTTGACAAAGACCTCAAGGTCAAGCCGCAACTGGCGGACAGCTACGAGACCAGCAAGGCCGGCCTGATCTACACCTTCAAGCTGAAAAATGGCATCAAGTTCCACGACGGCAGCGACTTCAACGCAACCGCCGTGAAGGCCGTGTTTGACCGCGTCAGCAACCCCGAGAACAAGCTCAAGCGCTACAACCTGTTCAGCAATATCGACAGCACCACGGTCATCGACGACGCCACCGTGCGCGTCACGCTGAAGCGCCCGTTCTCGGCCTTTATCAACCAGTTGGCCCACCCCTCGGCGGTGATGATCTCACCCGCCGCACTGGCCAAATATGGCAAGCAGATCGGCATGAACCCGGTCGGCACCGGCCCCTTCAGGTTCGTCGAATGGAAGCAGCCCGACTATGTCAAGGTGGTCAAGTTCGACAAGTACTGGCAGGCCGGCCTACCCAAGGTCGACGCCATCATCTGGCGCCCGGTCACCGACAGCAATACCCGCACCGCCATGCTGCAAGCCGGCGAGGCGCATTTCACCGCGCCGGTGCCTTTTGAGCAGGCCGAGAACCTGGCCCGCAACCCCAAGCTGGACATGATCAGCGGCCCCGGCATCTTTGCGCAGTATCTGTCCATGAATGTGCAAAGGAAGCCCTTCAACGACGTGCGCGTGCGCCACGCGATCAACTACGCCATCAACAAGCCGGCCTTCATCAAGGTGGTGTATTCGGGCTTCGGCACGCCGGCCCAGGGTCCGGTACCTATGGGCGTTGACTTCGCTGCCGATGTGGGTCGTTATGACTACAACCCGGCCAAGGCACGTGAACTGCTGAAGGCCGCCGGCCTGCCCAATGGCTTTGAGACCGAGCTGTGGGCTCCCAACAATAGCGTGGCACAAAAAGCCAGCCAGTTCCTGCAGCAGCAGCTCGCCCAGGTCGGCATCAGGGCCAAGATCACCCTGCTTGAAACCGGCCAGCGGGTACAGCAGCTCGAAAACGTGCAAAAGCCCAAAGACGCCGGTGTAAGGCTTTACTTTGGCGGCTGGTCCTCCTCGACCGGCGAAGCCGACTGGGCCTTGCGCCCGCTCTTCGCGACCGAGTCGCTGCCGCCGAAATTGCTCAACTTCGCCTACTACAGCAATCCTGAAGTCGATGACCTGCTGCAAGAAGCGCTTGGCACCTCGGAGCGCGAAAAGAAGACCCGCGCCTATGGCCGCGCGCAGGAAATCATCCACAAGGAAGCGCCCTGGGCCTTCCTTGTCACACGCAAAGTGGCCTACGCCAAGGCCAAGAGCTTGAAGGGCGTCCACCAGATGCCTGACAACTCCTTCTTCTTCGAGCAGGTCGAGTTGGCGCAATAAGCCTCAAGCCAAAGCCTTCACTAGGAATGCCATGTTGCAGTATGTTTTAAAACGCTTGCTGGGCCTGCTGCCCACGCTGGCCATCGTCGCGGTGCTGGTCTTCTTCTTTGTTCATCTGCTGCCCGGCGACCCCGCCCGGTTGGCCGCCGGCAGCGAAGCCGATGCCGAGACGGTTGAGTTGGTGCGCCGCGATCTGGGGCTGGATCGGCCCTTGTATGAGCAGTTTGGGCGCTTCGTGGCGGGCGCCGTGCGCGGCGACTTTGGCCACTCCATGCGGAGCAAGCGGCCGGTGATGGACGAGATTGCCGAGCGCTTCCCCTACACCCTGAAGCTGACCTTGGCGGCGATGGCTTGGTCGGTCCTGATTGGCCTGGTCATCGGCGTGATCGCCGCCGTCAAGCGCAATCGCTGGCAAGACCGTTTGGGCATGACGCTGGCGGTGTCGGGCATTTCCTTCCCTTCGTTTGCGCTGGGCCTGTTGCTGATCATGGTGTTTGCGGTCGAGTTGGGTTGGCTGCCTACGGTGGGCGCCGACAGCTGGCTGCATTACGTGCTGCCCTCGCTGACCCTGGGCGCAGGCGTGGCGGCCGTGATGGCGCGCTTCACTCGCTCGTCCTTTGTGGACGTGCTGCACGAGGACTACATCCGCACCGCGCGCGCCAAGGGCGTGTCGGAAGCCGGCGTGGTACTCAAACATGGGCTGCGCAATGCGCTGATTCCCGTCGTCACGATGATGGGCTTGCAGTTCGGCTTCTTGCTCGGCGGCTCCATCGTGGTGGAGAAGGTCTTCAACTGGCCGGGCATGGGACGGCTGCTGGTGGATGCCGTCGAAATGCGTGACTACCCCGTTATTCAGGCGGAAGTCTTGCTGTTCTCGCTGCAATTCATTCTGATCAATTTATTGGTTGATGTGCTCTACGGCGTCATCAATCCGACCATCCGTTACAAGTGATGTGGACTTACGAAAAACCGCCCCAGCGTCGTTCCTCCGCCTTGCCGTACAGGCGTACTGTCTGCGGCGTCATGCCTAGCTGGATCAATTTTGCGAAAGTCCTGGTGATATGACCGTCTCAAATTCCAAAGTCCGCACGCCGGCCGCCGAGTTCTGGCGCAAATTCAAAGCCCAGCATGTGGCACTGGCTGCGCTGGCCTTTGTCGTGGCCCTGTGCCTGATGGCTGCGGCCGCGCCCTGGATCGTGCCATTCGATGCGGAGGACTTCTTCGACTACGAGCGCATCAACGCCTTGCCCTCAGCCGAGCATTGGTTCGGCGTCGATGCGCTGGGCCGCGACATCTTCAGCCGCATCTTGATGGGCGCGCGCGTGTCGCTGGCAGCCGGCCTGATTTCGGTCGCGGTGGGCTCACTGATAGGCACCACGCTGGGCTTGCTGGCGGGCTACTACGAGGGCTGGTGGGAGCGCATCATCATGCGTTTTTGCGATGTGCTGCTGGCCTTTCCGGGCATCTTGCTGGCGATCGGCATCGTTGCAA
>JBIIVZ010000046.1:0-10478 GCA_044339175.1 Roseateles sp. | reverse complement strand
CTGCATCTGAGGGCGGATCTGCTTGTGGCAGCAGGGCGAGCACATGATGACGGACGCCCCGGCGCGCAAGCCGAAGTCGATGGCGTAATCGGTGGCGATGTCGCAGGCGTGCAGGGCAATCATCACGTCCAACCGCAGCGGCGTGTAGCTGCGCACATCGCCCTGATCGAAGCGCAGACCGCTCAGGCCGTGGCGAGCCGCCGCCGCCGTGCACAGCTTGACCATATCGTCGCGCAGCTCCACGCCGGTCACCTGCGGCTGCCGGCCTTGCGCGCGCAGCCAGTCGTGCATCGCAAAGGTCAAATAGCCCTTGCCGGAACCAAAGTCGGCCACATGCACGGCAGGGCTGTCGGCCAAGCCGGACGACTTCAAGGCGGCCGCAAAAATCTCGATGAACTTGTTGATCTGCTTCCACTTGCGTGACATCGCCGGCACCAATTGCGCCTCGCCGCGCACGCTGTGGGTGAGGCCCAAGTCGGCCCAGAACGGCCGATCCAGCGTCAGGTAGCGCAGTTTTTCCTTGTCGTGGCCGACGGCTTGACCGCTCGTTGGCGGGGACGCCAGTTCGGCGGTCAGCGCCAACGCGGCCGAGTTGGCCGGGCGGCCCATGCGCAAGCTGGGCCGGCCCTTGCGGCTGTAGACCAGTTGCACTTCCTCGCTTTGCGTCTGCAAATGCGCGCTGTGGAATTGCGCGCCCAGCAAGCTACTCAGCAGCGCCAGCCCCTCGGCCAGCGGATGATTTTTTGTGATGTCGCGGGTCGGGTAGCGCCACAAAAAGCACAGTTGCCGCTCGCCGCGCAGCAGCACCTCGCGCACCATCAAGCGATCGACCGGGTCCGCCGCGCCGGCCACCTGCTTGCTCAGCAGCAGTTTGATAAAGCTGTCAGCGGCCAAGGCCGTCTCCAGCAGCCGCACAAAACGCACGCTTGCATCGGCCTTCGCCACCGGGGCTTGTGTGTCGGGAATCAGATGGGTGAACATGGCGGCCTAGCGCGAAAACCCCGATTTTCCTTCATCACCGAGTGGTTAGCATCGCCGCATGCGAACAAAGCCTGCTGCCCTCCTCGTTTTAACATCGACCCTCCTCGTCCTTCAGCCGACACAGGCCCAGCCCAACCCCACGGGTTCAGCGGTTTCAACAGTTTCCAACAGCTTGGGGCTGACGCTCGTCAAAGTGCCAGCGGGCGAGTTCCTGATGGGCAGCGACGAGTCCGCGGACAGCCAGGCCCGCGCCTTCCCCGCCCTGCCCAGCCGCCGCTTCGAGCGGCTCGACGATGAAAAGCCGCTGCACCGGGTCCGCATCAGCCGCGCCTTCTGGATGAGCCGGCATGAAATGACGGTCGGGCAGTTCCGCCGCTTTGTCGAGGCCTCGGGCTATGTGCCGGAATCGATCGCCGACGGCACCGGCGGCTATGGCTACAACCGCGCTTACGACCCGGCCAGCTCGCGCCGGGGCGATGCCTTCGAGGGCCGAGACCCGCGCTATTCCTGGCGCAACCCGGGTTTTGTGCAGGGCGATGACCATCCGGTCGTCAACGTCACCTGGTTCGATGCCACCGCTTGCGCCCAATGGCTGAGCCGGACCGAGGGCAAAATTTATCGCTTGCCGACCGAGGCTGAATGGGAATACGCGGCCCGCGCCGGCACGCGCACCCGCTACCACTCGGGCGACGACCCGCAATCGCTGCTGCAAGTGGCGAATGTCTTTGATGCTCAAACCGCCAAGCTGTGGCCGCACTGGCAAGCGATGGCCCTGCAGGGCTCGGACGAGCATGTCTTTACCGCGCCGGTCGGCAGCTTTGCGCCGAATGCCTGGGGCTTGTTCGACATGCACGGCAATGCCTGGGAATGGGTGTCCGACTGGCACGCCGACGACTACTACGCCCATTCCCCGCTCAACGACCCGCAAGGCCCGGCCACCGGCGAGGTGCGGGTGCGGCGCGGCGGCTCCTGGCACACCTGGGCTTTTTACGCCCGCTCCGCCTTCCGCAACTGGAACGCGCCGGACACGCGCTACACCTTGGTCGGGTTCAGGCTGGTGCGGGAGTTGGCCGACGACGAGCAGTGAGCGGTGTGCTGTGGGCGGTGTACGGGCGAGCGGTCTTCTGCTGCGTCGCCGCTCAAGCGTAAGTGACCAGCGCCGTGCCGTCTGCGTCGTCCAGGTGCGGCAGCATATTGAAGGTCTGCAGCACATGGCGCTTCGGGTTGAAGGAGAACTCGGACACCGCGCTGTTGCGGATGCGCAAATTCATCTCGATGGTGGATTCGTGCGGCGTGGACAGAATTTGCCCGACCGCGTTCGAGATCGGCCCGCCGCTGGAGACGATCAGCACCGCTCCCTCGCAGTGTTGGCGCACATGGTCGAGGGCGGCGGCCACGCCGGCCGAAAACTCGGCATAACTGGGCATGCCAACCGGCTGCGTCTGCCCGGCCATCCAGGCCCGCAGCCCCAAGCGCAGCAAGCGAAAGTGCTGACGAGCGGCCTCGGCATTCAACGGTCTTTCAAGCGGGCCGCTGTGGACAGCCCGGATCACCGCCTCGCTGTCATATTCATTCAAACCCGGCCAGACCTGCGGGGTCAGCGCCGCGGCGTTGGCGAAGTTGGCCTTGGCTGACCCCAAGCCCGCCACGATGCCGGCCAGCGACTGCGCGTGGCGCTTCAAGGAGCCGGTCAGCACCGCATCGAACGTCATGCCGCGCTCGCGCCAATAGTGGCCCAAGCGCTCGCATTGCAGACGCCCTACCTCACTGAGCTGGTCGTAATCATCGGCACCCAAGGAGGCCTGGCCGTGCCGTACAAGATAGAGAGTTCCCATGGTTGAACATTATCCCGGCAGGCAGCCGCAAAGCTTGTCCCTGGGGCGACCGGTGAACATGACTACGATCACCCTTTACCCGCAGCCTCCAGGAGCACGCAGCATGGCACTCGAAGTGATCGAATATGAAACAGCGCCTGACGTGGTGGCCAGCGTCATCGTCTTGCACGGCCTGGGGGCCGACGGCCGCGACTTCTTGCCCGTCGCCGAGGAGCTGAACCTGCAGGCGATTGGCGGCGTGCGCTTCGTGTTCCCGCATGCGCCCAAGCAAGCAGTCAGCGTCAACGGCGGCGTCGTGATGCGGGCTTGGTATGACATCCTGGATGCCGAGTTGGACCGGCAAGAGGATGAAGCCGGCATGCGCAGCTCGCAAGCGGCAGTGGCAGACTTGATCAGCAAGGAGATCAAGCGCGGCGTTCCGGCCTCGCGCATCGTGCTGATGGGGTTTTCACAAGGCTGCGCGACCATTTTGCTGGCCGGGCTGCGCTACCCGGCCCGTTTGGCTGGGCTGGTCTGCTTGTCAGGCTATTTGCCGCTGGCCGCCACCACGGCGGCCGAGCGCCATGTCAGCAACGCCGAGCTGCCGATCTTCCAAGCCCACGGCCGCAGCGATACCGTCGTGCCGATCGAGCTGGCTGAGGCCGCCCACATGATCTTGCAAGGCCTCGGCCACCCGCTGGATTGGCATGAATACGCGATGCAGCACTCGGTCTGCAGCGAGGAAATTGCTGATTTGAACCGCTGGTTGTTGAAGTTGCTGAGCTGAGCGTCCGGGGGCCAGGGAGCATCCCTGCGCCCGTGAAGCCGCTCACAGGTCGCTGCGCCGGTTCAAGCCACTGACTTGCGCCAGCGCCAACACCACGGCGGCGGCGCGGTCGGCGACGCCCAATTTGTCGAGCAGCAGCGCCAAATGCGCGTGCACGCTGCGCGGGCTGAGGCTCAGGATGCTGCCGATTTCAAGCACGTTCTTGCCCTTGACCGCCCAGAAGAGCAGCTCGGCTTCCAGGGCGCTGAGCTTGAAGCCGTGCATCAGCCTATGCAACAGCGCCGCATCGTCGGCCTCACGCATGACGATCAGCCACTGCCCTGCGCCCAGCGCATCGGGGTCCACCGCATGCAGGACAAAGCTCAAACGCTTGGCACCGCGCGCCACCATCGCCAGCGTTGACTGCGCGCCAGAACTGGTGCCTGGCACCAAGCGCCGCTGCGCCAGCACGGTCAAGCCCGACCCTTGCGCACCGGCACGGCGGCGCAGCGCCTCGCGGTGCAACCACAGCAAGACCTCCGGCGGCAACAGACCGCGCTCAAAATGCCCGCCGCTGAAGTACTCGGCCATCAACTGCCGGGCCAGGGCGGTCTGCCAGACGCAGCGCCCATCGGCCTCATGCACGGCCAAGCTGGCGTGGCCAAAGGCATCAAGCGCATTGCGCGCCTGACTCTGGACAAGATCGGCCGGGTCGGCCAGGTTTGTCCGACTGCGGCTCAGCAGCGCCTCGATCCGCGCCAGCACCGCACGCGGGCTGATCGGTTTGCCAACCACATCGGACGCCCCGGCGGCAAATGCGGCCTCCGCTTGCGGACCTTCACGGCTGTCCGTCATGACGAGTAGCGGCAGGTCCGAGTCAGCCGACTTGGCCCGCAAACGTTGCATCAACTCGAAACCGCCTCGGTCCGGCAAGTCGGCCGCCAGCAACACGAGATCGGGCCACGGCTGCGGTGCCACCAGCAGACTCAAGGCCTCGGCCACGCTGGCCGCAGCCCGCACGGTGTAGCCGGACTCTTCCAGCACGTCGTGCAGCAGCGCGAGCCGCTCCGGCAAAGCGTCAACAAGCAGCAGGCAGGCAGCGGGCCGCGCCGGGTTGGCGCGTCGAGCAACGGCGGTCGGGTCTGGCGGTTTGGTGGCAGGCATCATGGAGGTCTCACCCTCTGAGTGCACGCAAGCCCCGTGCCAAATCGGCACAAGTTCACGGACCGGGCAGCACCCGATGTGTTTGCACTGACCAGCCTGCTCGGGGGCCAAGTGCTGACTGGCTGTTTTTGGCCCGCTTTTCCGGTCATCGAATCCGCGTTGGTGCGGCAATTCAAGGCCCGGCCTGCCCCATACTCCGGGTCTGTTGGCGGAACCTGAGCGACGCCACGTGGCAGCCCGGCAACTTGGGTACCGCCGCCCTTCACCCTCCACACCGAAACCTCTAAACGCGCATGGATCGATTGGCCGAGCAAGTGGTGGCCTGGCATAACCGCCATCCGCTGGCAAAACGGATCACCATTTACGACGTCCACACGATCGGCGTCGTGGCCCTGCCCTTTATGCGCAGCGGCCCCGCCACGCCTGCGAGCAGAGTCGAGCCGGTGTTGAGCGACGAGCTGTCGGCCGAGGACTTGGCCATTGCCGCCGCGTTCTCGGCGCAGGCCTCGCACGAGACTGCGCCGAATCATCCAGAACTGCCTGGGCCGACAGAGGAAAAGCAGGCCAAGCAGCCCTTTTGGAAAGCTTGGGCAGCCCGGCCCGGCCACTACTGGGCCGCCCTGCGCGCCAAGTTCGGCCAGCGCTCAAGCGCCCAGCCAGCCATCTGGCCCGCCTTCACCGAGAGCTTCATCACCGGCTTGTCGCCCAAGCGGATTGCCGCTTTCGCCAAGGACCACGGCTACACCAGCCTGCCCGGCGGGCCGGACTGGCCGCAACGCATCGTCCCGTTCGACGATGGTTTGATGGCCGGCAGCAGTGCGGCGGCCGGCGCTTGGCCGTTCGAGCTGTATTTGCTCAGCGCCGGCATTGATGCAGGCAGCTCGCGCAGCCGCACCCTGCTGGGCCAGGGCCGGCCCAGCCCGGTCCTCGGCCGCCGCTGCCTCAGCCCCCAGCGCCTGGGCTTGGCCGGTTTGCTGGTGGTGGGCTTGATCGCAGCGGCCACCGGCCTGTTCTGGCCCCGCTCGAAGGACACGCACGCGGACGCTGCTTCAGCGGCTTCAGCGCCAGCAACGGCAGCATCGGCAGCATCGGCGGCGGCTTCTGCTCCGGCAGCAGCCAGCGAGGCGCTGGCTGGTGAGGCTGCGGCTCAGTCGGCCAGTGCGGCAAGTGCCAACCGCGCCGTCAGCGCGGAGCCCAGCGCCAGTCAGGCCACCCCGAGCTTGGCCAGCCTGCTGGCCAGCGCGGCCAGTGCACCAAAAAGGACGGCCGAGGTGCCCGAAACTGCACCAGCAGCGGACGCTGCCAGTGAACCTGCGCCCGATATTCGCCCGCAGTTTGTCAAACCGATACCGAAGCGACCGTCCCGTTCACTGCACACGCCGGAACCCGAGGCTCCGCCGTCGGCACCTAAAACGGTGCCTGCCGAGACCAAAGCGGACGCGAAATCAAGCTCGAAAACCAGCCCAAGAGCCACCCCGGAGGCCGACCCGGCTGCGGCTGAAAAACCGAGCGGCAAACCCACCGGACGCGCCAGCAAGGGCGAAGCGGCCGAGCCGATCAGCAAAGCCAGCGCCCTGGGCCAAACCGCCGGTGCCAGCGGCCAGACCGTGGTCGCCCTGGTCGGCCCGACCAGCCGCAGCCGCGGCGAGGCGGAATCGATGCTGCTCCGTATGCGCACGTTGATCGAGCCGACCCAAGCCAACCCCGCCGCGCTGCAAGCCCAGGTGTTTCAAACCCCGGACGGCTGGCGCCCCGCCGTCTGGCCCTTCGCCAGCCGCGAAGAAGCCCAACTGATCAACGCCACCCTGATCGCCCGCGGGCTGAGGGTCAAAGCGGTAGATTTTTAGGCTTTGGGGTCAGACCGCAGCCGTACCCGGCAAGCTCTGACCCCAACTGATTGAGCGGGTTCTGGGGGTCAGAAAGCCACCTTTTAGCTTGCGGGACAGACCTTGGTGTACCCACCAAGGTCTGTCTGGCCGCTTGCAGGCGTCCAGGCCTTCGCTAGGCACAAGTCAGCCCGCAGGGGCTGCCTTGTGTCCGAGCAAAGTCCCCAACTGATCAAGCGGGTTCGGCAAGCTCTGGCCTCCACTGATTGAGCGGGTTCTGGGGGCCAGCCCGAACCAGCTAGTTTGCGGGCCAGACCGAATCATTCTGTCGTAGGGCGAGTCGCGACCCGCGTGCGGCCGAGCAGTACAGCTCAGCTGCGGTAATCGGCGTTGATCGTCACGTAGTCGTGGCTCAGATCGCAGGTCCAGACGGTCGTTTGCGCGGTACCGCGGTGCAGATTGACGCGCACGGAGATCTCGGCTTGTTTCATCACGCGCTGGCCGTCTTCCTCGCGGTAGTCGGGGTGGCGGCCACCGGCTTGCACCACCAGCACATCGTCCAGATGCAGCTCGATCAGCGTTTGATCGAGGTCGTCAATGCCGGCGTAACCGACCGCAGCGAGGATGCGGCCCAAGTTCGGGTCGCTGGCAAAGAATGCCGTCTTGACCAGCGGGGAGTGGGCAATCGCATAAGCCGCCTGCTTGCATTCGGACTCATCGCGGCCGCCCTCGACGCAGATGGTGATGAACTTGGTCGCGCCCTCGCCGTCACGCACGATCGCTTGCGCCAAGGTCTGCGCTACCGCAAGCACTGCCGCCGACAAGGCCTGCCCATCGGCGCTGCTGAGCGAGTCGATGCGCGCATGGCCGGCTTGATGGGTAGCGATCAACACGAACGAGTCGTTGGTGGAGGTGTCGCCGTCGATGGTGATGCGGTTGAAGGAGGCATCGGCCGCTTGCTTGACCAGGGCCGGCAACAGCGCCGGGTTGATGTGGGCGTCGGTGGCCACATAACCGAGCATCGTCGCCATGTTCGGGCGGATCATGCCCGCGCCCTTCGAGATGCCGGTGACGGTGACGGTCTGGCCGCCGATCTGGAGCTGCCGTGACGCCGCTTTGGGCACCGTGTCGGTCGTCATGATGGCCAGCGCCGCCTCGCCCCAAGCGTCGGCGCGCAGGGCCGCGATGGCGCTCGGCAAACCGGCCACGATGCGCTCGACCGGCAGCGTTTCCATGATCACGCCAGTAGAAAACGGCAGAATCTGTGCTGGCTGCAAGCCCATCGCGTCGGCCAGCGCCGTGCAACTCAGGCGCGCCCGCGCCAAACCGTCGGCACCGGTGCCTGCGTTGGCGTTGCCGGTGTTGACCAAGATGGCGCGGATCTCGGCACCCGCCGCCAGATGCTCTCGGCAGACCTGCACCGGGGCGGCGCAAAAGCGGTTCTGGGTGAACACCCCGGCCACGCTGCTGCCCTCGACCAACGCAATCACGCTGAGGTCGCGGCGGTCCGCCTTGCGAATGCCCGCCATCGTGATGCCAAGGCGCACGCCAGGCACGGGATGCAGGGAAGCGGGGTCAGGAGCGATCAGGTTGACGGGCATGGCAGCACAAAATGTGAGTGTTCAGGGGAGCAAAGTGTAGTCGGCAGCCACTGTGCGGACGCGAAGCCAAAAACTCCTACTCTCTCACTCTCTGAGCCGGTAGCCGACCGCTGTCTCGGTCAGCAGATGTTGCGGCGCGGCCGGCACGGCTTCCAACTTCTGGCGCAAGTTGGCCATGTAAACGCGCAGATAGTGGCTGTCTTCCGCATGGCTCGGGCCCCACACGGCCTTCAGCATCTGGCGGTGCGTCAATACCTTTCCGACGTTGGCAATCAGATGTATCAACAACCGATATTCCAGCGGCGTCAGGTGCACCGCTATCCCGGCCCGCTGCACTTGCCGCAGGGCCAAGTCGACTTCCACCTCGCCAAAACGGAACAGCGTCTGGGCCGGGTCATCTGGGCCGGACTTGGCCGCCGCTTGGCTGCGCCGCAGTGCCACCCGCACCCGTGCCATCAGCTCGCCGATGCCGAACGGTTTGCTCAAGTAGTCATCAGCACCAGCGTCCAGGGCGGCGATTTTGTCTGCCTCAGCGGTGCGCGCCGACAACACGATCACCGACACGCCGGACCAGGCGCGCAGATCGCGCAGGTAATTGAGCCCGTCATCGTCGGGCAGGCCCAAATCCAGGATGACCAGATCAGGTCGGCGCGTGCCGGCCTCCACCAAGCCTTGGCGCACGCTGGCCGCCTCATGAACTTGCCAGCCTTCTGCTTCCAAGGCCATGCGCACAAAGCGCCGGATGCTGGGTTCATCCTCAACGATCAGGGCGACCGGATGGTGTTCGCTCATTCCATCTCCGGCAAGGCTGGCGGCTGACCCAGGGGCAGGCTGATGACAAAGCTGGCACCTCCGCCGGGCGGATTCTCGGCTCTGATGCTGCCGCCATGGGCTTGCACGATAGCGCGACAAATCGCCAGCCCCAGTCCCACGCCCGCCGTGCTGGACTCCCGGTCGCCGCGGCTGAATTTGGCGAACAGCTGCTCCTCGCGGCCGGACGGCAGGCCCGGTCCGTTGTCCGACACACGCAGCAGCAAATTGGCAGCCGGGCCAAGCTCTGCCGCCAAACTCAAGGTGCTGTCAGCCGGCGTGTACTTCAATGCGTTCTCCAGCAGATTGCACAACACGCGCTCCATCAGCGCGCCGTCCAAATGAAGCAAAGGCAGGCCGGCCGGTATCTGCAGCGCCAGCGGATGTTGGGCAAGCGCCGGCTGCAGCGCCTGCAGGGCCGTGCCCACCACCTCCTCGATAGGCTGCCACTGCAGATTCAGGCGCACCGCGCCACTTTGCAGCCTGGCCATATCGAGCAGGTTGTTGACCATGGCACTGATGCGCTGGGCCTGCTGCTGCAAGGACTCGCTGAGCTCGCGTGCCTGCGCCGGCAACTGATGCATGCGGGACAACGTCTGAGCCAGGCCATAAACCACCGCCAGCGGCGTGCGCAAATCGTGCGACAGGGCCGAAAGCAGCGAGTTGCGCAGGCGCTCACTCTCGATCTGCACCAGCGCCTCTTGCGCCACATCCACATAGTGCACACGCTCCAAGGCTTGGCCAATGATGCGGGCATAGGTGTCGAGCTGAGCACGCAGCTCCGGCAGCATCAGGCTGCGGCTGCTGCTCGGTTTGAGCGCCAGCACACCCCGGATGCGCATAGGCGCGGCCAGCGGCAAGTAGAACCAGGCACTGCCAGCCAGGGTGTTGGTTGACAGGCCGGCCACCTGCCCCTGGTCGAGCGCCCAGCGGGCGGTGCCCAGATCGGGCTGTTCGGGCACCGGCAGCGTGCTCTGGCGCGGCGAAGGCTGCAATTGGTCATGCTGATCGAGGCTGTAGTCCAGGGTGTAGAGCAGCGCCTCGCCGCGCACCGCATCGGCCAGCGTGGCCTCGGCGACTTGCAGCACCGAGGCCGTCTGCAAGGCACCGGCCAGATCGCTGGTCAGCTCGAACAGCGCCCGCGCCCGCGCCTCGCGTTCCGCCGCCACCTGGGCTTGGTAGCGCAGTCCGGCGGTGAGCTGGCCGGTGACCAGTCCTACCGCCAGCATGACCGCAAAGGTCAACAGGTATTGCACATCTGAGACCGCAAAACTGAGCTTGGGTTCGACGAAGAAAAAATCAAACAGCCCCACGCTCAAAAAGCTGGCCAGTGCCGCCGGCCCCCGGCCCAGGCGCAGCGCCACGCCCACCACCGCCAGCAGGAACAGCATGACGATATTGGCTTGCGTAAACGCCTGTTGCAGCGGCCAGCAGATCAAGGCCGTGGCGGCGCAGGTAGCGGTGGCCAGGCCATAGCGGCTGGCTCGGTGTTGCCATTGACTTTCGTGCTGCTGGG
>JBIIVZ010000045.1:0-10495 GCA_044339175.1 Roseateles sp. | reverse complement strand
AAGGCGGTGGTGGGTGCGTGCATGCACAAATTGGCAATGCTGATCTACGGGGTGCTGCGCTCAGGCCAGCCCTTTGATGTGAATTTCGAGACGAAAAGGCTTGCAATTCAAGACGGTATCTGACCCCAGGTTTTGCAGGCCGGTATCCGCAAGCGCACGTCGGACCGGCTGAGGATATGAAAAAAGGGGCGATCCGTTTTGGCATCACCCCTTCATGCTTTGAGTCGGCCGCCTTAGCGGAAGGAGTAGCTCAGGCTGGCGTAAAAGGAGCGGCCGCGCGGGTCACCGTAGGTCGGATCCCAGGTGACCTGAAAGTAGCGCGACTGGTTGGTGAACGGCGGTGCGGTATCGGCCAGGTTCAAGATGCCCACGCGTAAACGCAGTTCCGGCGAGAAACGGTAGCTGCCACTCAGGTCCCACAGCGAATAGGCCTTCACATCGCGGTTGTTCCATTCCGGTGCCGCCAGGCCTTCGACGTTTTGATCTCGGTAACTCGACAGATAGGTGTTGCTCAGCGTCAGGCCCAGGGCACCGAAGTCCCAATCAGCCGTCAGCTTGTGGCGCCAGCCTTGCACCGCCTTGTCATCGCGGAACTTGCTCAGCCCGTCCACCAGCGGTGAACGTGGGTCCGTCTGGTATTTGTATTCGGTGATCAAGGTGCCAGAGGCACTCACACCGAAGCGGCCGATGCTGCTCGCTTCGCCGCGCCAGTTCAGCGCCAGATCAAAGCCCGCGGTGTTGAGCTTGCCGCGATTCTCTTTCTTGACCTGGATGTAGTTGACGAAGCCGTCCGCATCGCGAACGACGGTCTTCGGATCGTTGTAGTAGATCGGATTGGTGAAGATGGTCTCCTCGCCAATTTCCGAAATGATGTCGGTCTTGCGGATTGCCCAGTAGTCAATGCTGCCGCTCCAGGTCTTGGAGGGCTCGAATATTGCGCCAATCGAGAACTGCTTGGATTTCTCCGGCTTCAGATCCGGGTTGGCCGAGCGGTCAATGGGCAGCTGGGTTGTTTCGCCTGAGACGGGGTCACGCACAAAGCTGGCGGTCACGCCCGAACGTAGCGGCAGGAACATCTCGGGAATCGACGGTGCGCGGAAGCCCGTGCCAAAAGAAGTGCGGGCCAGCAGGCTCTTGGTGGGCCGATAGCTGAGGCCGATCTTGGGGTTGGTGGTGCTCAACTCGGGCGAGGTCAGCTTGCTCCGCTCGTCGTAGGCGCCTTTGTAGCGGTCGTGGCGAATCGCGAACTGGGCTTCTAACTCCCTGGTGAAGGGGGCGCTCAGTTCGGCGAAGGCACCCATCAGATCACGCTGGTTCGAGGTGTCAGCGAGCAAGGCACCAGAGCTCGAGCGGTCGCCGACCGTATCATTGGCCTTCAGCACATTAGTGGCCGAAAACTCGGTCTTCTCGCGGCGGATCTCGGCACCCAGGGCCAGTTGCAGATCGCCGCCGTCGAGGCTTGCCAAGGCGCGGGTCAACTTCCCGTCCAGGCTATCGGCCGTGCCTTTGGAGATGCGGGCACCGCCGTCGACGCGGATCGACTGCATAAAGGCCCGGCCGGCCTCGCCGGTGCCCAGCTGGAAGGGGTTGTATTTGCCGGTTTTGATGCCGTCGAGCATCTGGCTGAACGACACCCAGCCGTCCAGATTGGTGTCGGTGGCTTTGTTAACGCTGTGGTTCAACGCGGTGTCGTAGTCCCAGGCACCGAGGCGGCCATTGGCACCCACCACGATGCGGCTGGCTTCGCTTTCAACCCGGCTGGTGCGCTTGCCCGCGTCTTGCAAGCGGAAGCGGAAGGCCACCGGCGTGCTGATGCCAGTGACCGCCTGCAAAGACGCCGGTAGCGTGATGCCGCGTGAGCTTGTAATGCTGGACGAGGTGGCCGGGGATGCCGCGTAGTCGGTCTCGGACTTGCTGAACAGCGCTTCGGCAAACAGCTGGTGTTCATCGCTCAGTTGGAAGGTGGCTCGGCCGATGACATTGGCCTTGCTGGATTCCGGGTAGATCTCGGTGTCGCCCATATAGTTGTAGGCGCAACCTTCAACACCGCCCAACGAGCTCGGCGAAACCGAGTTCGGGTTGGCACCGCCGGTGCAAGAGGCCTTGGCGAGGTTGACGCGGCGCGCCGATGAGCCCGGCACCTTGGGTGCCCAAATGCCGTTCGCGCCCGAACCTTTCAGCGCGGTGTTCGGATTGGCCAACACAAAAGCGTTCAAGTCCTTCAATTGCGTCGAAGTCAGGTCGACGTTGGCCGGAAAGGCGTTGCTGGACAACTGCGGTGCCAGCCGACCGGGCAAGTCATATTCCAGAATGAAATTGCGTTGGCTGGCGTTCAGCGCGGAGAGTTTCTGAATGTCGATGGCACCGAAGACATTGAAGCGGTCGCGGCTCAAGTCACCAAAGCCGGCCGAGGCCGACACGGTTTTCTTGCCGGCACCACCATGTTGGGTGCCAAGCACGTAGGCACTGAGGTCCACGCCTTGGTAGTCCTTGCGGGTGATGAAGTTGATCACGCCGCCCATGGCGTCGGTGCCGTAAATGGCCGAGGCACCGTCCTTGAGAATTTCAACGCGCTGGATCGCGCCTGCCGGGATGTTGTTCAAGTCCACACCGGCGTTGTCGCCGGGCGTGGCGAAGTTGGCCAAGCGGCGGCCGTTCAGCAGCACCAGGGTGCTCGAGACCCCCAGACCGCGCAGATTGGCACCGTTAAAGCCGCGTTGCGCGCCGGATTGGTCGCTGATGCTGGCGCCGTCGGTCAGGCCGCCAACATTGGAGGTGATTTTCTGCAGCAGCTCGGCAGCGGTGGTCACCCCTGACTTGTCGATGTCGGCGCGTTTGATGGTTTCGACCGGCAGAGCGGTTTCACCATCAATGCGCTTGATGCTGGTGCCGGTTACTTCAATGCGCTCCAGCTTCACTTCTTGCGCTTGGGCGCTGCTGAGGCTTGCGCAGCTGAGCGGCAGCAGGATGACCGCCTGAGCGATTTGCCGACGCTTGTAGCTGCGCGGGTGAATGGGCTTGGTGAGGTGTTGGGGGTGAATCATGGCTGAGGCCTCGTTGTGCTGAAAGGGTGGAGAGGCCGCAGCGCTGGGGATCAAGGACGCTGCGCTGGCTGGCCTTGGATTGCACTCTAGAAGCGCGGTGCGTGACTTACCTATGGGGTTTTGGTGCGTCAGTCGCTTGTGCGCAAATCCATGTCGCATGACCGCAAACCGCCAATGAACAGGCGCAAAAGCTTGCAGCGATGCGACGTGCACTTGCGTTTTGAGGTCAAGCTGGGCGTTTCTGGGGCCATACCCGCTAGCCGTGCCGGACCGACGCTGACAGACTGGCGGCATGCAATTCAAACCATTCTTCAACGCCGCAGCCGCACTGCTGTTGCTCGCTTCTCAAGCGACGGCCGCCACCGGCCCGGTCAATTTGGCCGGCACGGCCATCATCATTGGTGGCGCTTTGAAGTACGACAACGACGCAGTCTGGAAGCGCATCGTCGATGCCGCCGGCGGACCCGGCGCGCGCTTTGCGGTGTTTGCCACAGCAGCCGCCAACCCCGAGCGCAGCGCGGCTCAAATCATTGCTGCCTTGAATGCCCAAGGCGCACGCGCCGAGGCCATTCCCGTTGCGCCCCGGCTGCAGGGTGTTAATCTTCAGGCCAGCCTGAATGACCCGGCACTGCTGGCCAAGGTGGCCGGCGCGCAAGGCGTGTTCTTCTCCGGCGGTGCGCAGGAGTTGATCGTCGACACTCTGCAGCCCGGCGGCGAGCCGACGGCCATGCTGAAGGCAATCTGGGCGCTGTTCAATCGCGGCGGCGTTATCGCGGGCACCAGTGCCGGGGCGGCCATCATGAGCACGACGATGTTCCGTGATGCACAAGACGCGCTGCAGGTCATGAAGGGCCATCTGCGCCGCGGTAAAGAGATTGACCGCGGGCTGGGTTTCGTTGGGCATAACTTGTTCGTTGATCAGCATTTCCTCAAACGCGGACGCATCGGTCGCATGTTGCCGCTGATGCAGGCCGAAGGCTACAAACTTGGCCTAGGCGTGGAAGAGAACAGCGCCGCCTTGCTGCGCGGCGATGAAATGGAGGTCATTGGCGCCAAGGGCGTGCTGCTGGTGGACCTAGGCCAAGCCAGCACCGAACCCAAGCTGGCCGGCTTCAATATTCGCGATGCCCAGCTCAGCTATCTGGACCGGGGTGATAGGCACAACTTCAGCACCGGGCTGACCACGGCGTCAGCAGAAAAGCTCGCCGGCCATCTTGTTGACCACAAGGCGGCTGGCTTCAAGCCGTACTTCAGCAATCAGCCCTTCTTTCTGGACATCTTGGGCGACACGACGATCGTCAATGCCATGAGTCATTTGCTCGACAGCCCGCATGCCGAGCTGCTGGGTGTGGCGTTCAATGGCGGCGGTCAAAGTACCGACAGCCAACGCGACCTTGGATTTGAGTTCCGTCTGCACAAGGGCGAGGGCAGCCGGGGCTGGTTCAGCGGCGCGATGGGGGGCGAGGACTACACGGTGCTGCGCCTGCGCCTGGATGTGCGGCCGGTGGTCATCAAGCGGCCGCTCTACACGCCCCTGCCTAGCTCGCGCTAACACGCCACACAGCTGATTTCGTCGGCCCCGCCCCGCTGCTTCACGCCGGGTAGTGGCCAAGCCTTAACCGGACATTTTATGCACATCCATTTGCACCCCCTGACGCCGGCCAGTGCCGGCACCGCCAGGCATTTGCGCAGCCTGCACTTCGGCCGCGCCGAGAGTGGCCGCAAGGCCTATATCCAGGCGTCTTTGCACGCCGATGAAGTACCGCCTATGTTGGTGGCTCAAGCCTTGCACCAGCGCTTGCTGGCGCTGGAAGCGGCCGGGCTGATTGTCGGCGAGATTGTGCTGCTGCCGATGGCCAATCCGATTGGCCTGTCGCAAGAGACGCAAGGTGTTTTGTGTGGCCGCTTTGACATGGCCACTGGCCTTAATTTTAACCGCCACTATCGCCTGCTGACGGCCGAGTTGATCCCGCTGCTGGAGCCTTTGTTGGGATCTGACCCGCAGCAGAACACGCGACTGATTCGCGCCGCTTGCCTGTCGCTGCTGACGGCCAAGCCGGCGCAGACGCAGACGGAATGCGAGCGGCTCAAGCAAATTCTGCAAACGCTGGCGATGGACGCTGACATCGTCCTCGATCTGCACTGCGACACCCAGGCCGTCATGCATGTCTACACCGGCAAGCCCTTGGCCGAGGCCGCCAAGCCATTGGCGCGCTTGCTCGGTGCGCAAGCCTTGTTGCTGTCGATGGCTTCGGGCGACGACCCTTTTGATGAAACGGTGGCACGCGTTTGGTGGGAGCTGGCCGAGCATTTCGGCCCTAAGCGGCCGGTGCCGCTGGCTTGCTTCGCCGCCACTGTGGAGTTGCGCGGCGAGCTGCAGGTTGAGCCTGCATTGGCCGCCCAAGATGCCCGGGCCTTACTGGAGTTCTTGCGTCTAAGCGGCCATATCGATGGGCCGGCTGATACCGACTTAGCCGCCTTGGCAGCGCTGTGCGAGCCGACTCCTTTGGAAGGTGTGGAGCCCATCACAGCGCTCCACAACGGCATCCTGGTGTTCTGCAAAGCACCCGGTGATTGGGTCAACGTGGGCGAAGCCGTCGCCGAAGTCATTGATCCGCTGACGGATCAGCGCAGCACCTTGTGTGCGACGGTCTCGGGGCGGTTCTTTGCCAGGGTTTCACGGCGTTATGCCACTGCCGGCATGCGTGTTTGCAAGATCGCCGGTGCCCATTCATTTCGAAGCGGAAAGCTGCTCTCTCTCTGACTTATTTGACAACTGAAACTCATGTCGAAACTCAAATTTCCCAACACCTTTGTGCTGCTGTTCGCCTTGCTGACCTTGATTGCATTGGCGACTTGGGTGGTACCTGGCGGCAAGTACGACACGCAGCTGATTGACGGCAAGACCGTCATCGCCGCCAATTCCTTCCACCCGGTGGCGAGCAACCCGCAAGGCCCGGTCGCGCTGATGATGGCGCCCATCAAGGGCTTTGTCGAATCGGCTCTGATCATCGGCTTTGTGCTGATCGTCGGCGGTGCGTTCTCGGTCTTGCAGCGCACCGAGGCGATTGACGCGATGATCAAGTCGGTGGTCCGCGCGCACACGCATTCCGCCTGGGTGCGGATGGCGATCATTCCGGTCTTTGTCACGATGTTCTCACTCGGCGGTGCCACCTTCGGCATGGCCGAAGAGGCGATCCCCTTTGTCTTGATCTTCATCCCGCTGGCCTTGGCGCTCAAATACGACAGCATCGTCGGTGTGGCAATCCCCTTCGTCGGCTCCCAGATCGGCTTTGCGACCGCGTTCTTGAATCCCTTCAATGTCGGCGTGGCGCAGAGCATTGCCGGCGTGCCGATGTTCTCAGGCATTGGCTATCGGCTGCTCTGCTGGGCAATTGCGACCACGCTGACGATTGCTTTCCTGATGCGCTATGCGGCGCGCATCCAACGCAACCCCGAGCTGAGCCCTTGCTTCGAGGCGGACGAGCAGAAGCGCAAAAATTTGAACGCTGCTGACTTTGATAACTTTACTGGCATGACGGCGCGACACAAGTTGGTGCTGAGTCTGTTTGTGGCCACCTTGGCACTGATGATCTTTGGCGTCATCCGTTTTGCATGGTATATCGAAGAGATCGCCGCTCTATTCTTGGCAATGGCGATCGTGGTGGGCCTGGCCGGCCGCCTAAACGCGAACGAGCTTGTGAACAGTTTTTTGGCCGGCGCCAAAGATCTGGTTGGCACCGCCTTGGTGATCGCCCTGGCCAAGGCCACCGTGGTGCTGATGCGCGACGGCCACATCATCGACACCATGCTGCATGCGCTGGTGCCCCTGGTGGAATCGAGCAGCCCGATTTTCTCGGCGCAGAAGATGTTCTTGATTCAATCGGTGATCAACTTCTTCATTCACTCCGGCACCGGTCAAGCCGCGCTGACCATGCCCATCATGGCGCCGCTGGCCGATCTGGTTGGCGTCAGCCGGCAGACCGCCATTCTTGCCTTCCAGTTCGGCGAGTTGACGACGCCGGTGATCCCGACCTCGGGCATCACGGTCGGCGTTTTGGCCTTGGCCGGCATCCCCTGGATAAAGTGGGCGCGCTGGATGATGCCGCTGCAGCTGGTATATCTGGTTATGGCCTTGGCCTTGCTGGCTGTACCTTCGATGATCAATTGGCAGTGAGTCTGGCAAGGCGACCTGCTGAATTACAGTGCAGCGGTGAATAGCCTCGCCCCAACTGTTGCCGAGCCGCTGCCCAGCAGGGCTGAAGTGCGGCATTGCGCCTTGCTGCTGCTGCCGGGGGCCTCGCTGTTGGCACTGGCCGGTGTCTTGGAGGCGCTGCAGGCGGTCAATGACTTACAGGGCGATGCGCGTTATATGGCCGAGCTGCGCTCGCCGGATGGCGGTGCGGTGAGTTGCGGTCCCCTCGCCTTGCCTACCCTGGGGCTGACTGCTCAGACGGTTGAGGCGGCCCAGGCGGCTTGGCATGCCGTGTTTTTACTCAGCGGCGAAGGTGCCGAGCCGTGCATGGCGCTGCTGCAATGGCTGCGCGAGCAAGCGGCGGCCGGCGCGGCACTAGCCGGTGTGGACGGCGGCAGCGCGGTCTTGGCCGAGGCCGGCTTGTTGGCCGGCGTGCGCGCCACCGTCAATGCTCATCTGGTCGAGGCGCTTCGAGATGAATTTCCGGACGTGATCTGGAGCAGCAATGTCTGGGAGATCAATGCCGACGCCTCGCTGCTCAGCTGCGCCGGCGGCAGCGGCAGCTTGGACTTGATGATCGCTTGGCTGGGCCGTTACCATGGCGAGCGCTTGGCGCAAGACCTGACCCTCAAGCTGGGCCTCGAGCGGGCTCGCGGCCGCGACGAGCGCCAGCGCCGCCCGGTGACCGAGCAGCGTGGCGGCAGCCCCAAGTTGGCCGAAGCACTCAGCCTGATGGAGGCCAACTTGGCCGAGCCGCTGCCGACCGAGGATGTGGCGCGCTTGGTGGGGGTGTCTCGTCGCCAGTTGGAGCGGCTGTTCAAGCAGCATCTAGATGCCTTGCCCTCGCGTTACTACCTGGAGTTGCGGCTGAACCGGGCGCGGCGTTTGTTGCAACAAAGCGGGCAGTCGATTTTGCAAATCGGCCTGTCCTGCGGTTTCTCGTCAGGCCCGCATTTTTCCAATGCCTACAAAGCGCACTTTGACAAAACACCGCGCGATGAGCGCAGCCAGCGCACCATCGCCTGGCGCAGACCTGCTGGAGACTCGACATGAACCCCCGTGATTTGCTGCTGCGCCCGGTGGCGCTGGCTGACCTGCCCGCACTTGAGCGCATCGCAGCGGCCAGCGAGCATGGCATCAGCTCGCTGCCTAACGATCAAGCCAAGCTGCGCGCGCGCATTGAGCGCTCTATCGATGCCTTTGCCAGCCTCGATGACGCCAGCGGCGAAGAGACCTACCTCTTCGTGCTGGAAGACCGCGCGCGCGGCGAGGTTGTCGGTAGCAGCGGCATTGCGGCCAGCGCCGGTTTTCATGATCGCTTTTATAGCTATCGCAACGAGTTTGTGGTGCACGCCAGCACCGCCTTGGGCGTCAGCAACCGCCTGCACACCTTGCACCTGTGCCATGACCTGAGTGGTTACACGCTCTTGACCTCCTTCTTTATCGAGCCGGCCTACGCCAACGGACCGGCGCCGCAGCTGCTGTCGCGGGCCAGGCTGCTTTTCATCTTGCAGTTTGCGGAGCGCTTCAGCGAGCGCATCGCGGCCGAGAACCCAGGCTTGGCCGATCAAGCCGGCCAAAGCCCGTTCTGGGATGCCGTCGGGCGGCGCTTCTTTGATATGGACTATCCGCAGGCCGAGGCCGTCACGGGCGGGCGCAACAAGGCCTTTATTGCCGATTTGATGCCGCATTCGCCAATCTATGTGCCATTGCTGCCCGAGGCCGCGCAATGGGCGATCGGTCAGTTGCATCCGGTTGGCGAGTTACCGTTTTCAATTCTGCAAGACGAGGGCTTTGATGCAGACACCTATATCGATATTTTTGACGGCGGCCCCACCGTTGAGGCCAACTTGGGCCTCCTGCGCAGCGTCAGGTATGCACGCGAGTTGGCTGTGCAGGTCGAGGCGGTGGTGCCCGAGCAGTCGGTTTGGCATCTGGCCGTGAATGCCGACCGGGCCGGCTTTCGCGCCGTTTTGGCCGAGTTGCCGGTCGGCGCGCACATCGTAGCGACCGCGCATGAGTCGATAGCGCGCTTGGGCTTGAGCGAAGGTGCCAAGCTGCTGGTGACCCCGCTTGTCCCCGCATCAGCCGAAAGGAGCCGGCCATGACACAAGCTGCGAACCCGCGTGACCAGGTCATGCGCGGCATGCTGCCCAGTGACGCCGAGCCTTTGAGTTACTGGCGAAATCAAACCGGCGTGCCTCTGAGTCTTGACAGTGCCGAGGGCGAATGGTTGCTGCTGATCGATGCGGAGTCTGGGCAGCCGCAGGCCTGCCTGCGCTTGGTTCAGGGGCTGGGCTTGACCCTGCCGCGCTTCAGTTACCACGTCGGCCGTGTGGTCCATGCCTCGGCCGAGTTGGGGCTGTTCCGCACCCAAACGACGCTGCTGCTGGGCAATGATCACAGTGGCGAAAACGAGTTGGCCGATCTGGCCTGCTCGCCCAGCCTCAGTGCCAAGGCGCAAGTCGATTGCCTGGGACGCTTGGTTCAAGTGGCCTTTCAGCGGGTGCAGGCGCGGCCAGAGAGCTTCGGTGAACGTTTGATCGTTGAGTTGGCCGGGCCGCGAGATGAACAAAACCTGGCACCGTTCTGGATAGGCCTGGGTGCGCATTTCTACGCCAGCGATCCGCGCGCCGCGCAGCTGAAGTTTGGCGATGCTTGGCGCAGCCATCTCGCCGCGCTGCTGCCGCGCCAGACCTTGTATCTGTCATTATTGAGCGAGGCCGCGCAGCGGGCCTTGGGTCAAGTTGGCACGGCCGGCGTCGTCGCGGCTCAAGCTTTGGCGGAAGCGGGCTTCGGCTTTTCGCAGCATGTGCGCATCGACGACGGCGGGCCGGTGTGGGAAAAATTGAGCACCAATTCGCCGATATTTCGCGCGACGATTAATCCGACTCGGAGCGGCGAATAGTCCGCCGATCCCGATGGGCTGCAAGCGGTTCTGTCGCAATAAGCAGGGCCGACAGTCCAAGCCATGCTTAATTTCCGTAAAAGTTCGATCTCTGCTGCCTTGCGAAAGTTAATTCAACGGTTTCACTATCCACTCGAAGTAACGATGACTTGCGTGCGCTGGTACGCGGCGTACCCGCTGAGCTTTCGGCATCTGGAAAAGATGATGGGCGAGCGCGGAGTCTCGGTCGACCACGCCACAGTTCACCGCTGGGCGGTCAAAATGTTGCCGGTGCTGGGCAAAGTGTTTCGCTCGCGTAAGCAGGATGTGGGATGTGGGATGTGCGCAGGAGTTGGCGTATGGACGAGA
>JBIIVZ010000440.1:0-2984 GCA_044339175.1 Roseateles sp. | reverse complement strand
GGGCTTAGCCTGAGGCCTAAATTGCGCTCAGCCTCTCAACCCAGCACCACCATACCGCCCTCCCGTTGCAGCAATTGCGACAGCGCGCCGCTGCCGACCAGGGTGAAGGCGTGGGCGATGTCGGGGGCGAGGTAGTGGTCGGTGGGCATCGGCGGACAGGTCTGGCGCAGCAGGGCGTGGGTCTGCTCCAGCGCGGCGGAGCTTTGCAGCGGGCGTAGGAACTCGAAGCCCTGGGCCGCCGCGAGCAGCTCGATGCCGATGATGTGGGATGTGTTGTCCAGCATCGGCCCCAAGCGGCGGGCACCGAAGGTGGCCATCGAGACATGGTCTTCCTGGTTGGCGGAGGTCGGCAGGCTGTCGACGCTGGCCGGGTGGGCGAGCGATTTGTTCTCGCTGGCCAGCGCGGCGGCCGTCACATGGGCAATCATGAAGCCGGAGTTGAGCCCGGCGTTGGCGGTCAGGAAGGGCGGCAGGCGCGACACGCTGGTATCGATCAGCATGGCAATGCGGCGCTCGGCGATGGCACCGACCTCGGCGATCGCCACGGCCAGCGCATCGGCGGCCAGCGCTACCGGCTCGGCGTGGAAGTTGCCGCCGCTGACCATCGCGGCCGTGCCGTCATCGTTCGCGAACACCAGCGGGTTGTCCGTCACCGCGTTCGCCTCGCGCAACAGCACATCGCGCACATAGCGGCCTTGGTCCAGGCAAGCCCCCATCACTTGCGGTTGGCAGCGCAGGCAGTACGGGTCTTGCACCCGCTCGTCGCCTTCCTGGTGGGACTGCCGGATAGCGCTGCCGGCGAGCAAGCGGCGGTAGGCGGCGGCTGTTTCAATTTGCCCCGGCTGACCGCGCACCGCATGGATGCGGGCATCGAAGGGGCCGTCGCTGCCGCGCGCCGCGTCGAGCGACAGGGCACCGCTGACCATGGCCGCAGCAAACACCAGCTCGAAGCGCAGCAGCCCTTCCAGCGCCAAGGCGGTGGAGGTCTGCGTGCCGTTGATCAGCGCCAGGCCTTCCTTGGCTTGCAGCACCAGCGGCGCGATGCCCATCTGTTGCAAGGCGGCCAGCGCCGGGCGGCGCAGCAGTTGGCCCGAGCCGTCCTCCAGCAGCATGTCGCCTTCGCCCATCAGGGCCAATGTCATGTGCGCCAGCGGTGCCAAGTCGCCCGAAGCGCCAACCGAGCCTTGCGCCGGCACATAGGGCAGCAGGCCAGCGTTGAAGACATCGAGCAGGCCTTGCACGACGTCCTCGCGCACGCCGGAATAACCGCGCGCCAAGCTGGCCGCCTTGGTCGCCAGCATCAGCCGCACCACGCCGGGCTGCAGCGGTGCGCCCACGCCGACGCAGTGCGAGCGGATCAAGTTGCGCTGCAGCGTGGCCAGGTCTTCCTTGCTGATGCGGGTGCTGGCCAGCTTGCCGAAACCGGTGTTGACGCCGTAGACCGGCGCATCGCCAGCGGCCGCCGCTTGCACCACGGCAGCGGCGCGGCGGATATTGGCAGCGGCGCTGGCATGCAGCGTCAGCTGGACGCCACCGGCGCGGATGGCGCGCAATTGCTCAAGCGTCAATTGGCCGGGAGTGATTTCGAGGTTCATGGGGTGGTCCTTGTCTGCGCAGATCGGTGAGTAGCGGGCTCAGAGGGTGAGAACTTTTGTAGCGAGCGGTCGTCAGGCTAGGCGGATGGGGCGCAGGAACCGGAACGTACTCCAGGTACGTGAGGATTCCGAGCACCCAGCCAACGACGCATGGCGGCCGCGCAGTAAAAAGTTCTCACCCTCTCAGGCGCTTGGCGGCTTCAACATGGGCAAGTTCAGCCCTTGTTCGATCGCGCATCGCTGCGCGACCTCGTAGCCGGCATCGGCATGGCGCATCACGCCGGTGGCGGGGTCGTTCCACAAGACCCGCGAGATGCGCTCGGCGGCGGCGTCGGTGCCGTCGCAAACGATGACCACGCCGGAATGCTGTGAAAAGCCCATGCCGACGCCGCCGCCGTGGTGCAGCGACACCCAGGTCGCACCGCCGGCCGTGTTCAGCAAAGCGTTCAGCAGCGGCCAGTCGGAGACGGCGTCCGAGCCGTCCAGCATCGCTTCGGTCTCGCGGTTCGGGCTGGCCACCGAGCCACTGTCCAGGTGATCACGGCCGATCACGATCGGGGCCTTCAGCTCGCCGCTGCGCACCATCTCGTTGAAGGCCAGCCCGGCCAGATGGCGCTCGCCCAAGCCCAGCCAGCAGATGCGCGCCGGCAGTCCCTGGAAGCTGATGCGCTCGCGCGCCATGTCCAGCCAGCGGTGCACATGCGCATGGTGGGGGAACAGCTCTTTGATCTTGGCGTCGGTCTTGTAGATGTCTTCCGGGTCGCCGCTCAGCGCCACCCAGCGGAACGGGCCCTTGCCCTCGCAGAACAGCGGGCGGATGTAGGCGGGCACGAAGCCGGGGAAGTCGAAGGCGTTTGCAACGCCCTGGTCGAGAGCGACCTGGCGGATGTTGTTGCCGTAGTCCACCGTGCGGCAGCCCATGGTTTGAAAGTCCAGCATCGCTTGCACGTGGACGGCACAGCTGCGCGCTGCGGCCGTGCGCAGCCTGTCGTGCTGGCCGTCGTCGGCCGCAGCGGCCTGCCATTGCGCGACGCTCCAGCCGATCGGCAGATAACCGTTGATCAGGTCGTGGGCGGAGGTCTGGTCGGTGACCAAGTCGGGCTTGAGGGCGGTGCCGGCCAAGCAGCGGGCCGCCAGCAGCGGCAAGATCTCGGCCGCATTGCCGAGCAGCGCAATCGACACGGCCTTGTTTTCTGCCGTGTAGCGGGCGATGCGGGCCAGCGCGTCGTCCAGGTCGGCGGCCTGTTCGTCCACATAACGAGTTTTCAGGCGGAAGTCGATGCGCGACTGCTGGCATTCGATGTTCAGCGACACCGCCCCGGCAAAAGTGGCCGCCAGTGGCTGCGCGCCGCCCATGCCGCCAAGGCCGGCAGTCAAGATCCAGCGGCC
>JBIIVZ010000439.1:0-2985 GCA_044339175.1 Roseateles sp. | reverse complement strand
CCCGGCGTGCAGCGCGTGTTCACCCACATGTTCAGCACGCTGGAGCAACCGCGCTTTCTGGTCCAGGACGCCCTGCTGCAAGACAGCCAAGGCTTTCTAACCTGGGATTTTTGCTTCCGCATGCGCGGCCAAACACTGGAGCGGCGCATCCACGGCAGCAGCCATCTGCGCTTCGCCCCGGACGGCCGCGTCGCCTACCACCGCGATTACTGGGATGCCGCCGAAGAGCTGTACGAGAAACTGCCCCTGCTGGGCGGCTTGCTGCGCTGGATCAAGCGGAAATTGCGCGCTTGAAGGGTCAGAGGGCGTGAGGGCAGAGGGTGGGAGCTTTTGTAGCGAGCGGTCGTCAGGCTAGTGTCGTGTCAAGCGTCAGATGTCGCATGACCGCGCCGCCTTCGGCGTACAGGGCTAGGCGCGAGCCGCAGCCCATGCCCAGTGCATGGGCAAGACTTGCAACAACGCCATGTGCGGCGAGGGCAAGTGGGCGGCGACAGATGGCGCTTGACACGACACTAGGCAGGAGGAACACAGGAACCGCAACGTACTCCATGTACGTGAGGATTCCGAGCATCCGACTAACGACGCATGGCGGCCGCGCAGTAAAAAGTTCTCAGTCTCTCAGCGCAACCAGCCTTTGCGGCGGAAATAGATGAAGGGTGCGGCGACTGAGGCGGCCATCAGCGCCAGCGCGAAGGGATAGCCCCAAGTCTGTTCCAGTTCGGGCATATTCCGGAAGTTCATGCCGTAGATGCTGGCGATCAGCGTCGGCGGCAGCAGCGCCACACTGGCCACCGAGAAGATCTTGATGATCTTGTTCTGGTTGATGTTGATGAAGCCGACGGTGGCGTCCATCAAGAAGTTGATCTTGTCGAACAAGAAGGCGGTGTGCGAATCGAGTGAATCGATGTCGCGCAGGATCTGCCGCGACTCCTCGAATTGCTCGGCATTCAACATGCGGCTGCGCATCATGAAACTGAGCGCCCGCCGGGTATCCATCACATTGCGCCGGATGCGCCCGTTCAAGTCTTCCTCGCGGGCAATTGCCGACAGCACCACGCCCGCTTCAGCGTCGTTGACATCGCTCTTGAGCACGCGAGCGCTGACTTTTTCGAGGTTGTCGTAAATGCGCTCCAAGATGTCGGCCGAATACTCGGCGTCGGCGTCATAGAGCTTGAGCAACACGTCCTTGGCGTCTTCGATCAGCGCCGGAATGCGCCGCGCGCGCAAGCGCAACAGCCGGAACACCGGCAAGTCCTCGTTGTGGATCGAGAACAGCACGTTGTTGTGGAGGATGAAAGCGACCCGCACGTTGCGCGGTTTTTCATCGTCGTCGATCAAAAAGTCCGAGCGGATGTGCAGTTCGCCGTTGTCTTCCTCGTAGAAACGCGCGGACTCTTCCAAGTCCTCATCGACGACGTCGTCGGGGATGGTCAGGCCGAAACGGTCGCGAATCCAGCCCTTTTCCTGGACGCTGGGCATTTCCAGATCGACCCAAATCGGCCGTGACAGGGCCAAGTCCTCGGCGGTTTCAATTTCTTCCTGGAACAGCCCGCCCTTGAGGCGGCCGTTGTCCAACGTGAACACATTCAGCATGCGAAGAATCTCCAGCGCAGCAGCGCCGTTTATGGGCTGGACTGGCAGTTGCCGTCCGGTGGTGGATGGGGAAGGTGCACCCGTCTCACTCCGGACTCGCTGCGGCGGGCTGAGCGCTGTTGCTCAGCGGGCCGCGTGTGGCAAGGGAGTGGACGGTCACCGGCAGTGGGTACTGTCCAAGAAGGGCTCCGTAGCTTTGGTGCCCGGATTATCACATCGCCACAGGACCGTCACGCGGGCCAGTTCATGGCGGGCGCAAACGATTCAGTCCGTGAAATTTGTCACATTTCAGTCCTGACGAACCCGTGCCGAACGGCGCAGCACCCAAGGTGGAGCTGTAAAGCACTTGTCACATACGAGTACTTGACGCAAACTGAGCGCGTCGATTCACCACTTGAGCCCCCCAACAGCGACCCAGCAATACCCCAACATCGTTCTTTGGTTTCTTCTCGATTCTTCGTCCTACCCTCTATGAAAAGGAGGTTTTATGAACTTGACTATCAGTGGCCACCATTTGGAAGTAACGCCGGCGCTTCGTGAGTACGTGCTCACCAAGCTCGACAGGGTGACCCGCCATTTTGACCAAGTCGTTGACATCAACGTCTTGCTCACGGTGGAGAAGCAAAAGGAAAAGGAACGTCGGCAAAAGGCCGAAGTCACCGTCCACGTCAAGGGCCGCGACATCTTCGTCGAGCAATCGGCCGAAGATCTTTACGCCGCCATTGATCAACTGATGGACAAACTGGACCGCCAAGTCTGCCGCCACAAAGACCGTTTGCAGGATCATCACCACGCCTCTGCCAAACGCCTGGATGTCGCAGCACCCTGAACCCGCCGGACGGTGACAGCACCGTCCGCCTTGTCGAGGCGACCTCCGGGTCGCCTTTTTGTTGCTCGCTTCATCAGCTCACTTGCCGGAGTATCCGCACAAGCCCGGTTGTTGTTGCACCGCCGCAATTTATGGATTTGTGCACAGGGCTTGACGCCTAAAAACACCAGTCGCTCAGTAGCTTTCTATAATTAGCCACTCATACACCGACCTAGCGTCCCGATCGAGATTACAAGTCACGATCGTCGCTGTGAATCAATGAACCGACTCGCCGCAATCCTTCCCTCCAGCAATGTGCTGGTGGATGTGGACGCTTCCAGCAAGAAGCGTGTGTTTGAACAGGCCGGTCTGCTGTTCGAAAACAACCACTCGATCTCCCGCGCTCTGGTTGCAGACAACCTTTTTGCGCGCGAACGCCTGGGCTCCACTGGCCTCGGGCACGGGGTGGCCATACCGCATGGCCGCATCAAAGGCTTGAAAAACCCGCTCGCTGCTGTCTTGCGCGTGCAGCAGGCGATCGGCTTCGACGCGCCGGATGACGAACCGGTCAGTCTGCTGATCTT
>JBIIVZ010000438.1:0-2993 GCA_044339175.1 Roseateles sp. | reverse complement strand
ACGCTGGTGCCGCTGCTGGCATTTGCGATGCTGCGGCGCGGCTTGCCGCATGGCGACAACCGCCTGGTCGCGTCGGCCAAGCGCATTTACGAGCCGGTGCTGGAATGGGCCGTCAGCCACCGGCGCTTGGTGGTCGGCTTGGCGCTGACCGCGTTCGCGCTGTCGATCGGCGTGGCCAGCCGCTTGGGCTCGGAGTTTTTGCCGGAGCTGGATGAAGGCACGTTCTGGGTCAACTGGGACCTGCCGTCCAGCGTGTCGCAAGCCGAAGCGAGCCGAATTCTGCACCAGGCGCGCAAGGTCTTGCTGGAGGTGCCCGAGGTGCGCACCGTCGTGTCCAAGGCCGGCCAGCCGGAAGACGGCACCGACCCCAAAACCCTCAGCATGGCCGAGGTGTTTGTCGACGTAAAGCCGATGGAGGAATGGCGGCCCGGCATCAGCCGGCCGGCCTTGATCGCCGAGATGGCCAAGAAGCTCGCCGTCATCCCCGGCATCGACCCGGCGTTTTCGCAACCGATCCGCGACAACGTGCTGGAATCCATCTCCCAGATCAAGGGGCAGATCGTGGTCAAGGTGGCCGGCGACGACCTGGTCGAATTGCAGCGCATCACCGAGGCACTGCAACACGAGTTCAAACAAGTGGACGGCATACAGCGGGCCGAAATCGACCGGCTGGGTGCCTTGCCGCACTTGTTGATCGACATCGACCGCGACCGGGCGTCCCGGCTCGGGCTCAACGTCGGCGATGTGCAGGACGTGATCGAAGCGGCGCTGGCCGGCAAGGCGGCCACCTATTTGTGGGAAGGCGAGCGCAAGTACGCCATCGCCGTGCGCTTGCCGCAAGAGCGCCGGGCGCTGTCGCAACTGGCGTCCACCCCGGTCTCGCTGCCGGGCGGCGGCACCGTGCAGCTCGGCGCAGTCACCACCATCCATGAGTCCAGCGGGGCGATGAATATTGCCCGTGAAGCGGGCCAGCGCACGATGGCCATCGGCATCTTCATCAAGGACCGCGACATGGGCTCGGTGGTGGCCGACATGAAACGTGCGGCCGAAAAGGTCAGCATGCCAGACGGCTACCAAGTCAACTGGTCGGGCGAGTTCGAAAATCAGGAGCGCGCGATGCAGCGGCTGCTGATCGTCGTGCCCATCTCCCTGCTGCTGATCTTTGTGCTGCTGTTCAGCGCCTTCAACTCGTTCAAGATGGCGGCGCTGATCCTGCTGAACGTGCCGCTGGCCTTGATCGGCGGCTTTGTGGCGCTGTGGTTGTGCGGCATTCCGCTGTCGGTGTCCGCCGCCATCGGCTTTATCGCGCTGTCGGGGCAGGCGGTGCTGAACGGCGTGGTGATGTTGTCGGTGTTCCAGCAACTGCGCAGCGCCGGCCACAGCGTGCGCGACGCCGTCAAACAAGGCTCGATGCAGCGACTGCGCACCGTGCTGATGACAACCCTGCTGGCCGCGTTGGGTCTGCTGCCGATGGCGCTTTCGCATGAAATCGGCGCGGAAACCCAACGCCCGCTGGCCATCGTCGTGATCGGCGGCCTGCTGACCGCCACGCTGCTGACGCTGGTCGTGCTGCCGGCGCTGTATGTGGCCTGGTTCACGCCCAAGGGCGGCGAAGTGGCGCAGGCTTGACGGTGTGGACGGCAACGTAGGGCGGGTCTGGACCCGCGATGGCTTGGGCGACGGGCACCGACCGCAGCGAGGCAACTCCAAGCTGTGGGTTTGAGACCGGCCGCGCGCAACACGGGTGCCACAGTCGGCCGCACGCGGGTCGCGACCCGCCCTGCAAATTCTGCGGCTGGAGCGCCCCGAGTCAGAAGGCTACTGCCCCTTAGCCGCCGGTCACCGGCGGAAAGAACGCCAACTCGGCACCGTCGGTGAGCAGCGCATCTTCCTTGCACAGGGTCTGGTTGAGCGCGCAGCGCACGGCGCGAGCGCGCGACAGTGCTTGGGCATAAACCTCCGAGCGGGCCAGCAACTGGTCGCGCAACTGACCCACCGTCAGCCCGTCGGGCAGGTCCACTGTCTCAGCCGAACCCAACTGTTCGCGCAGCGACGCAAAGTAGCGCAGGTGGATCTTCATGACAGCAACTCCGAAAAGGGCAGGAAGCTGACCAGTTGACCGGCCCGGATGGGCTGGGACGCCGGGTTGTCCAGCAGGCCGTCGGCCCACTGGGCAGAGGTCAGCACGCCGGAGCTTTGGTTAGGGAACAAATCCAGCCCACCCGCCTCGTTCAGGCGGACACGCAGGAACTCCTGCCGCCGATCGGCTCGTGGCCAGTCGAAGTCGGCCCGTAAGCGATAGCGCTTGGGGTTCAAGGCTGTAGCGCCCTGCAAGCGCAGAATCACCGGCCGCACCAACAAGGCAAAGGTCACCAGGCTGGACACCGGATTGCCGGGCAGGCCGATGAACCAGGCCTGCCCGTCGTTCGGTGCCTCGCCCCGGCGCACTTCACCGAAGGCCAACGGCTTACCCGGCTTGATCGCGATTTGCCACAGGTCGAGCCGGCCTTCCAGCTCGACGGCCGGCCGCAAATGGTCTTCTTCGCCGACCGACACGCCGCCGGAAGTGATGATCAGATCGGCTTGCGCCGCCGCCGTGCGCAGTGCCGCGCGCGTCGCCTCCAGCTTGTCCGGCACGATGCCCAGGTCGATCACCTCACAGCCCAGCCCTTGCAACAAGCCCAGCAAGGTGTAGCGATTCGAGTTGTAGATGGCACCGGGCTTCAACGGCTCGCCCGGCATCACCAACTCGTCGCCGGTGGAAAACAGCGCCACACGCGGCCGCCGCGCGACCTGCAAGCTGGCCGCACCGACAGAGGCCGCCAAGCCCAGCGAAGCCGCATTCAGGCGCTCGCCCGCACGCAAAACCAGCGCGCCCTGCTGCACGTCCTCGCCGCGCCGGCGTATCCATTGGCCGGATTGCACCGGCGCATTGACGCGCACGCTGCCCAAGCTGGTGATTGCCGAGGCCTCGGCGATCGTCTCGCATTGCT
>JBIIVZ010000437.1:0-2996 GCA_044339175.1 Roseateles sp. | reverse complement strand
TACCGCAAGGCCGCCGAGATCACTCCAAACAGCATTTCACGGCTGCAAAAGCTTGGCGCGCTGGCGTTCTTCTGCGGCTCTATTGATGACGCCATCACATCCCTTGAGCGCACTGTGCGAATCGGCGTCAGCTCCAAGATGTTTGATGCCCAATCGCTTGTTCTTTTGGCTCAGATGTATTTCGACAAGCGAGACGTCAAGGCTTTGACTCAAATTCACTGCTATATTGAACGGTTCCATGAGCGGCATCCGAACAGCGCCCGCCTTCGCGCTTTCTTCGCTGTCAGCTCTGCATTGAAGGCAGTGCTCGAAAAAAAGTCGGTTGAATGCGTTCAGCATGTGATTTTTTTGGCCGAGGCCATCACGACCGATGAATTTGACTTTGAGTGCGCGACGAATTTACTTGGCTTACTCAAGCGCATCGAGGAAACGGAGATCCGCATGCCTGAAGCAAAGCAATGGATCGACACGCTTTCGCTTCGATTTTGCGTCTCGAAGGTTTCTACTGATCTCCTTTGCATGGCGGCTCGCGGATGTGACGCCTATGAGGCTGGACTGCGCGAAGGACATATGAAAATCAATCGCATGGCTGAATCGGCGATGACCCTCAGCTTCACCTTATCCCCGTTGTCCGCAGTGCAGGCCTTGCTTGTCAAAGGCAAGGAGACGCTCAACGCCAAGCTCATTGAACTTGCGGCGCTCATGCTTAACCGGCACTCAGCCAAAATCGAAAACTTCGGGCTGATCGGCACCGAAATTGATCAGATACGCAAAAAATACTGCAGCAAGGGCACCCGCATTACGCTGGGCTCTGACGCCGGCAGATCCATCGGTGGTCTGACGATACGGCCTTGAATTTAATTTCCTCCCGGACTCTTATTTCCGATGTGCTTGACCAACAAAGCCTGAGCCGTCAATGGTTCAGTGCGAGTTGCGTCCAGTAGAAAAGTAAGTTCTGAAGTGTTGATTTTTTAGGCCAGTTGCGGCGTTACGCAGCCCGCGGCGCAGTTGCTCGCGGGGGCTTGAGCCGCGCTACATCACTGGGCATGCGCTGCCACAGCAGCATCGAAGCCACCGGGCACCGCCCGCGCCATGTCTACTGGGCTTCAGCGCCCTGAGCCACGTGGGGCGGGCAAGTCGGCAGGCTGATGCCGATTGCGCCACTTGAAGAAGCTGCGGTAAAGCGCCACGCTGATCACCATGCCCCAGGTCATGCCGACGAACATGCCGCCCAGCATGCCGGTCAAGGTGCTGGCACCGCCCAGCCACTGCAAGCGCCCGAACCAGACCGCTCCGACCGTCATGCCCAGCAGCATCCAACTGGAGCAGAGCAAGTTTTGCAGGAACAGCGAGCACAGGTATTGGCCGCAATGGCGGCGAAAGATGCGCAGGCTGGGGATGGCCAGCAGGCCGCCGACCGCCATGCCCAGGTGCATCCAGGGCAGAAACTGCAGGTGCAGCCCCAGGCTTTGCAGCAGATCAAGCGCACTGCTCTGGCTGCACAGGGCGGCCAGCCGGGCCGGGCCGGTCTGCGCCACATCGACGGCCAGGCCAGCCAACATGCCGCCAAAGCCCAGCGACAGCATCACATGAGGCGGCGACAGGCCGGCGCGCTGCGGCCGCACCCAGGCCAGCGCGGCACAGCCCGCCGCCACGCCCGCCACGCTGCTGAACAAGACACCCCATTGACGCGGCTCGCCTGCCGGTGCGCCGGCGTGCACGGCCCAGAGCGCCGCGGCCGCCAAAGCCACCAGCAGCAAGGGCAAAGCGAGCAGCAGCGGCGCTGTGCCGACATAGCGAATCAACCAGGGTGCAGCTTGTAGGCGGGATGGAGGAAGCATGACGGGTCAGCCTTGGGTTCAATAGCTTGTTGGCGGCCGGGAGCACGCAAAACTCGGGTAAATACGCTTGTCGCCGCCCCAGGGCTGCGCCGATATTCGAGGTCTTACGCTTAAAAAATGGATGGATTTTCTTTTACGCAAAGCGGCTACAACGCAATATGCATCGCAATCCGCATCACAAGTTGACTGTAGCCGCGACGGCAAAAGACCTGCCAGCCGATGAACGAAGAGCGCCTGCGGTGCATGGATGTCCGTCACAGGGCACCAACGTCAGTTGCCATGCATCAGTTGTCAATCCAACTCACGGAATCCGATGCCTATCTGCCCATTCCCCACCCCGGCCAAGGACTCACGCTCGGCCGCCTCGCCCTCCTCCACTTGGCTGTATCTGCTCGAGCGCTTTGAAGTGGGCGTGGTGCACATCGACCGCGAACTGCGCGTCATCGGCATGAATGAATTTGCCCGGCGCGCCTTGCCGGTACAAGACAAGCTGCCATTCGGCAAGATCGTGACCTCCTTCCACCCGGAGGCTGCAAAGGCCAAGCTGACGCTGCTGCTCGGCCAAGCCGAATGCCCGGTCAGCGAGGCTCCACCGGTGACGATGATCATCAACATCCCGGAGCGTGTGCTGCTGGTCAAGGTGTCGAAGATCGGCGATGAAGAGCGCAACACCGTCGGCTACACGCTGGTGTTCTACGACATCACCGACGAGGTGGCGATGAAGCTGGAACCGGGCCGCGCCCCGGAGACGGCCGGCAAGCGCCAGCTCAGCAAGATCCCCACGGTGAAGCAGAACCGGGTCTTGCTGGTCGATGTGCCGAGCGTCGCCTTCATTCGCTCGGAGGGCCACTACACCTGGGTCCACACGGCGCAAGGCAGCCAGTTCTGCAACTTGGCGATCAGCGACATCGAGAGCCGGCTCGACCCGCAGCTGTTTTTGCGCGTCCACCGCAGCTACATCGTCAACTTGTCGCAGGTGGATGAAATCGTCCGCGATGACGGCCGCATGACACTGCGCATGGTGTGCAGCGCCGGCACGCCGCCGCTGGAAATCCCTGTGTCGCGCAGCAGCGCGCCAAGGTTGATGGAGCACTTTGGCTTGGCCGACACGGCCGCTATCCGGAGCTGAAAGCCATTCAGACTCCTAGGAGCCTG
>JBIIVZ010000436.1:0-2998 GCA_044339175.1 Roseateles sp. | reverse complement strand
CCCGCCACGCTGCATGCGGCGCTGATCGAAATCGGTCGGAGCTGAGGTTGCCATGAGCGTCAACACCGACTTGAAAAAATTCCCCGCAGCAGAGGCTGTGGCCGAAGCGGCACCCGCGACTATGAGCGTGTTCGAGCGTTACCTGACCGTCTGGGTCTTGCTCTGCATCGTCGTCGGTATTGGCTTGGGGCAGTTGATGCCGGCGGTGTTTCAAGCCGTTGGCCAGATGGAATACGCCAAGGTCAATCTGCCGGTCGGGCTGCTGATCTGGGTCATGATCATCCCGATGTTGCTGAAGGTCGACTTTGCCGCGTTGTCGCAGGTCAAGCAGCATTGGCGCGGCATCGGCATCACGCTGTTCATCAACTGGGCGGTCAAGCCGTTCTCGATGGCCTTGCTGGGCTGGCTGTTCATCCGCCACTGGTTCGCGCCCTACCTGCCGGCCGAGCAGATCGACAGCTACATCGCCGGCCTGATCCTGCTGGCCGCCGCACCTTGCACCGCGATGGTGTTCGTCTGGAGTCGGCTGACCAACGGCAACGCCTTGTTCACGTTGTCGCAGGTCGCGCTGAACGACGCCATCATGGTGTTCGCCTTTGCGCCCATCGTGGCTTTGTTGCTGGGCCTGTCCGCCATCGTCGTTCCCTGGGACACCTTGATCACCTCGGTCGTGCTCTACATCGTTATCCCGGTGGGCTTGTCCCAGCTGTTGCGCCGGGCGCTGCTCAAACGCGGCCCGGTGGCGTTCGACGCGGCGCTGGCCCGCATCGGCCCCTGGTCGATTGCGGCCTTGCTGCTCACCTTGGTGCTGCTGTTCGCCTTCCAGGGTGAGGCCATTCTGGCGCAACCGTTGGTCATTGCCCTGCTGGCCGTACCGATCTTGATCCAGGTCTTCTTCAACTCCGGCCTGGCCTATTGGCTGAATCGCCGCGCCGGCGAACCGCACAGCGTGGCCTGCCCGTCGGCGCTGATCGGGGCATCGAACTTCTTTGAGCTGGCCGTGGCAGCAGCCATCAGCCTGTTCGGCTTCAACTCAGGCGCCGCACTGGCTACCGTGGTCGGCGTGCTGATCGAAGTGCCGGTGATGCTGCTGATCGTGCGCTGGGTGAATGCCAGCAAGGGCTGGTATGAGCGGGGTGCGCGCCGCTGAAGCTGCCGCAAATATGAGTCAAGGTCTTGATATGCGACAGCTGGCTTTGTGTGCCTTGGCGTTAGGCTTTGTTGAAGCGAAGGGCAGGGCAGGGCAGGGCAGGGCGGAGCCTGAGGCGCTGGCGCAAGTCACTGCCTTGGCTTCGCTGAGCTGAACTGAGCTGAGCTGAGCAAGCAAGTGCGGAGATGCAGCGATGAAAATCAAGGTTTTAGGTTCCGGATGCAGCAAGTGCCGCGCCACCGTCGCCATGATCGAGCGGGTCGCCAAGGAGCAGGGCGTTGAGGTTGACATCGTCAAGGTGGAAGACCATGACGCCATCAAGCGCCACGGCGTCACCGCGACGCCGGCGGTCATCATCAACGGCCAAATCGTCCACGGCGGTGGAATTCCTGCCCACGAGGTCGTGCAAGGCTGGTTGAAGCCAGCGCCCATCGGTTTCCTGAGTCATCCGACCCGCTATCTTTTCTTCACCGGCAAGGGCGGCGTGGGCAAGACCTCGCTGTCGACGGCCGCGGCGCTGACGCTTGCGGACTTGGGCAGACGAGTGCTGCTGGTCAGCACCGACGCCGCCTCCAATCTGGACGAGATGCTGGGCATCGAGCTTCGCAACAGCCCCGTTCCCGTGCCGGGCGTGCCGGGCCTGTCGGTGCTGAACATCGACCCCGACAATGCCGCCGAGTCCTATCGACAACGCGTTCTGGCACAGATGGGCGCAGGTGCCAGCGCAGACGAGCTCTCGACCGTACGCGAGCAGCTGTCCGGTGCTTGTACGACGGAGATCGCCGCTTTCGACGAGTTTTCGTCCCTGCTGTCGGGTGGCACCCCGATCTACGACCATATCGTATTCGACACCGCACCGACCGGCCACACCTTGCGTCTGCTCAGCTTGCCCAAGGCTTGGACCGGGTTTCTGAACGGCAATGACCGCGGTGCCTCTTGCCTGGGGCCGCATTCGGGCTTGAAGATGCAAGAACTGCGCTTCAAGGCCGCGCTCGACGCGCTCAGCGATCCGGCACAGACCACGGTGATCTTGGTCACGCGACCCGACCAGAGCGCAATCAGCGAGGCCGCGCGCACATCATCAGAGTTGCACGAACTCGGGCTGAACAACCAGCGCCTCGCGATCAACGGCGTGTTCCACGCCAGCGAGCGCTCCGACGTCGTGGCCTGCGCCATCGATGATTTGGGGCAACAGGCCCTGGACGAGATGCCACCGGCGCTGCGCAAGCTGCCGCAAGACAGCGTGCCGTTGCGGGCGTTCGACATGGTCGGGCTGCCCGCTCTGCCCGCTCTGCGTGCGCTGCTGACAGCTGCTGCTGCTGCTGCTGCTCCCCTCACAGCGCAGTCGACTGCGGGCGGTGAAACCGGAGAAAAGCTGCTGGGTCTGGACGCGCTGGCCGACGAGCTGGCCGCTGCCGGGCATGGGCTGATCATGGTGATGGGCAAGGGCGGCGTCGGCAAGACGACGGTGGCCGCCGCTTTGGCCCTGGGGCTGATCCAGCGCGGCAAGACTGTGCACTTAAGCACCACCGACCCTGCAGCCCACTTGGCGGGAACACTGTGTGGCGACGTGCCGGGTCTGAACGTCAGCCGCATCGACCCGAAGGTCGAAACGCAAGCCTATATCGACAAGATCATGGCGGCCAAGTCGCCCAAGCTGGACGCCGCAGAGCAGGCGCTGCTGCTGGAAGACCTGCAATCGCCCTGCACCGAAGAGGTGGCCGTCTTCCATGCCTTTTCGCGCATCGTCAGCGAGGCGCGCAGTGCTTTCGTCGTGCTGGACACCGCGCCCACCGGCCACTCGATGTTGCTGATGGACGCGACCGGTGCCTACCACCGGCAAATGAC
>JBIIVZ010000044.1:0-10585 GCA_044339175.1 Roseateles sp. | reverse complement strand
CGCTGTATCGTGACGAGCAGCAAGCTTTGCTCGCCAACGACCCCAAGTCCCAGAAGGCCCCGGGCAACTTCAATGTCAAATCGGTGCTCGACATCGTTCAGATCGACCACACCCAAGCCGACGCCTTTGTCGTCGACCTGTGGTTCCGGCGCTCGATGGGGAGGCCCTGGCTGACCCTGGCCATTGACATCGCATCGCGCTGGTGGCCGACTTCTAAGTCACGGTACAGAACTCGCAGCGGGATTGGCTCGGCCAAAATCTGTCGGCCTGTCCGATGCATGGAGTTAACTTTCGAACTGTCTCAAGCGCTCGTGTGATCGCGTGTAAAAACCTCAATCAGTTGATTCAACTCGTCAGCCGGCAGGAGCGGAATCTTCGCAATCAGATTCTATTAAAGCCGCGCTAGCATGGTTCATTGCGCGGCTAGCATCGTTCAATGACATGGCTAGCCGAGTTAGCTGACTTCAACAACGGCTTCAGGCTGCCAGTGGTGGAACAGGATTTGGCGCGAGCCGGTCGCCGGGAGGGAGCCAATGGCCGAGTTTCTCGAGGCCTCAGTCCGCCACGATCAGCCCCGACCGGATGGCAAATCGTGTCAACCCAGCGACGTCGTGGATGTCGAGTCGCTGCATGATCTGTGCGCGGTGCACGTCGACTGTCTTGGTGCTCAACTCGAGAGCGCGCGCGATGTCCTTGGTGCTCTTGCCCTCGGCGACTAGGCGCAACACCTCCTGCTGCCTCGGGGATAGGGCCAGGAGCGGGCTGGTGCCCTTCAGCCCTGGCATCGCCTGCTTGATCAGCAGCGAGGCGGCGGCTGGGCTGAGGTAGCTTGCCCCGGCCATCATCGCCTGGACTGCGATCTTCAGTTCTGCGGGTGCTGAATCTTTCACAATGTACCCGTCGGCACCGGCGCTGAGCGCGCGCCGGATGTAGTCTGCGTTGAGGTGCATTGACAGCACGATCACACGCGTGGCAGAGCGCGCCGACTTGATCTTTTCGGTCGCCACGATGCCGTTCATGACTGGCATCGCGATGTCCACGAAGACCAGATCCGGTGCAGTGGCAGCGGCCAACTGCACGGCCTCTTCGCCATCGCGGGCTTCGCCCACGATCACCAGGCCGGCAATGTCCGTGAGCAGTGCGCGAAGACCGGCGCGGAACAGTTCATGGTCATCAGCCAGCAGGATTTTCATGCCTTGGTGTCCCCAGCGTCCCGACCGTGCTCGGCCGGCGAAACAGTGCCGCCGAGGGCCGCGGGTTCGGGCAGCGGGATTACCAAACGCACCGTGGTGCCGCAGCCGGGTTTGGAGTCGATCTGCAATTCGCCGCCCATCGAGTGGGCGCGCTCTTTCATGCCGGCGAGCCCCAGGTGGCGCACGCGTGATTTGGCAGCGCTGGCCGGCTCGATCACAAAGCCGCAACCGTCGTCACGCACGGTGACGACAAGTGACCCAGGTGCTGGTCGTACGAGCACCCCCAGCAAGGTGCAGCCGCTGTGGCGCAGTGCGTTGCTGATTGCCTCCTGGCAGATGCGGAAAGCGCCAGTCTCCAGCCCGGCCGGATAGCGCAATTCAGGCCCTTCACAAGCAAGGTCTACGGCCAGTGTCGGTCGCTCACCGAAGTCGGCGATCACGCCGCGCAATGCAGCCATGAGCCCGAAGTCATCCAGCTCCGGCGGCCTCAGTCCGAGGCAGATATGGCGCAGTCGATCATTCAACTCGTGGGATGAGCGCAATGCAGCCGCAGCAAGCGCCTGGATCCTGGGTTCCTGGCTGTACTCGCCAATGCGGGCCAGCTGTATGCGCATGGCTGCGATGCCCTGGCCGATGTCGTCATGCAATTCTTGCGCAATCCAGTGGCGTTCCTGCTCCTGGGTTTCCACCAGCCGTTGCGACAGCGCTCTCAACGTGCGCTCGGTACCGAGAAGGCGCTGCTCGCTGCGGTGCAGAGCGGTGATGTCCTGGTTGACCACGAAGCAGCCCTTTGCTTCGCCATCGTCGCCGCGCAAGGGAATTGTTGAATTCAGGACGACGCGGCGTTTGCCGCCGAAGGTCTCGATTTCGACGCACTCGCCGATCGAAGTTTCGCCTTTAAGGATCGCCCGTGCAGCGCCCCATTGCTCGGGTGCAATCGGCAGGCCGGTGTCGGCCCACCAGCCCTTGTATTGCGTGTAGCCCTCGATATCGACAAACCGCGCGCCTTCCCAGATTTCGCGACCGGACGGGTTGACGTGTTGAATGGTGCCCTTCTGATCGATGATCCACACCCCCACCGGCAGATGTTCGAGCACTTGAAGAAACAACCGTTCCTGGCTGCGCAGCTGAGACTCGAGCGCCGCACGCTCGGTCCTCTCGCGTGCATCGCGCAACTCGCGCTTCGCTACCGTCGGCAGCCGTGAGGCACCGGACTTGGCTACGAAGTCGTTCGCGCCCGCCTTGATCAAGTGCGCCACAGCCTCCTCGCCCACTTGGCCCGAGACCACCACCACGGGCAGCATCGGCCACGCGGCACGGATGCGCGCCAGTTCGGCAAGGAACTCCGATCGAGGCAAGTACACATCGGTGAGCAGGAGGTGTGGTTGCCATTGCGCGATCAGCGTGTCCATGCCTTGACCGTCGCCAGCCCAGCGGGTCTCGATGTCCTGCATACCTCGCCCTAGCTCAAAGGCTACCGCCAGAGCGTCGTCCTCGGACTCGTCGATCAACAGAACGCGTGTGCGTTGGGTCTCGGCGGGGACAACTTTTTCAGGACGCGGCTCAGCCATGATGCGATGCGGTGCAGCATATGGTTGTGGGCAGCACTCGACCCCTGTGTCCAGAGCGCTCGCTATTGGGCGGCGGTTGCATGTCAGTGCACATCGTTGTGGGTTGGAGGATCCAGCGGCACCAAGCCGGTGTCGCCCATCTGGACGGCCCCGTCATCTGTCCACTCGACCTGGGTGATGCCAGGCCATTTCTCTTCCAGCCGCTGCCTTTCAACTTCGCCGGCGCTCAATGTTCCTTTAGCCAGCCGCGACTCATTGGCCAAGTGCCGCTGCTCCAGGCGCGTGTCGCGCTCTGCCAGGGCGGTACGCACCACACGCAGCAACTCGCCGTTGTCCCAGGGCTTGAGCAGCACATGCGAGACCCCGGCCTCGTTGACCGCCGCGAGGACAGCCTGCAGGTCGGGCGTGCCGCTGAGCAATACCCGCACCGTGTCAGGGTGGATCTGCGCCATCTGGCTGAGCAGCTTGACGCCGTCGAGACCGGGCATGCGGTAGTCGCTGATCATGAGGTCGACCGCGAGCTCGCGCAGGCCCGCCAGCGCCTTCAGCGGATCAGTAAAGGCGTTGATCGACAGCTGCGTTGGCGACATGTCCAGGCCTTGACGCAACAAACGCGTGAGGGCGCTGAGAACCAGTGGCTCGTCGTCGACAAGCGCGATGCGGATGAGCCTCATGACACGCCCTCGGGGTCGGTGGCCGCAAACTTCAATCGAACCTGATTTTGCTCCTCGTAGGTCCGAATATGTGCAATCAACATCGCGTCGATCACCTGCCCGCGCGCCAGCAGCAGGTGCCCCTCCTTGGACAGCAGGTCCTCGGTGAGGTGCAAGCCGGGAGTCAGGTCTGCCGATGACCGCACGCATGGATGCGCCGGAATGGCCGCTGGTGCGCGCAACGAATCGATGAACAGGGTCACGACATGGCCGTCCAGACGTTGCCCCGAACTGGTCAGCAGCACTTGCAGGGCTTCGGCCGGATTCAGCCGCGCGCGCACTAGGGCGCCGGCCAAAAGGCTCTCATAGTCCACGGCCACCATGAGCAGCCGCGTGCCAATGCCGATCGTCTGGTGGCCCAGGCGGTCAGGGAAGCCCGTGCCGTCGACTCGCTCGTTCAGCGCACGTAGCGTGGCGGCGGCACCCCGCAGCGCATCGATGCCCATCAGCAGACCGTGCGCCTGCAGCGGATGGGCCAGCCACTGTTGGCGCTCCGCAGGCAGCAGTTGGGAAAAGGCTTGCTGCGTGAGGCGTTCGGGCAGAAGCACTTTACCCAGATCGACCAGCAGCGCCGCAAAGAGCGTGTCCTGCTGCTGCTCTGCGCTCATACCGAGCAGCGGTGCCACACGTTTGACGTGCTCGGCCACACGGCGCGCGCAGCCTCGCGTCAGCCCAGCGCGAGCTTCGACCAATGACGAGAACAGACTCATCGTCGAGAGGAAGCCACGCTTGAGTTGTTGATGGATCTGCTCGGTGCGCGCCATCGCCTGCTGCAGATCGGCGGTGCGCGCCTGTACGCGCGACTCGAGCGCCTCGTTCAGCTGGTGCAGTTCCGTGTTCTGCCACGCCGTCAACGCGAGCAAGCGGTCACGTTCAGCGCGCAAGCGGTAACGGTCGAGGCCTTCGGCCAGCGCTGCGCCCAGCTCGACGTCGTTCCAGGGTTTGGTAAGGTAGCGGAAGACCTCGCCTTCGTTGACCGCTTGCAGCGCCGAGCTCACATCCGCGTAACCGGTGAGCAGCAGTCGCACGGCGTGCGGGCTGTGAGCCCGCGAGGCCTTCAGGAATGCGGCACCATCCATGCCCGGCATGCGCATGTCGGAAATGATGGCGTGCGGCTGCAGGTCGGCCAGCTGGGCCAGCGCTGCAGCGCCACTGTCAGCCGTAGTCACCAGGTAACCACGTCTGCGCAGCGACCGGTTCAGGGCGGAAAGCACATGTGGTTCGTCGTCGACCGCCAACACGCGGTAGCGTTCCTGCGGCGGTGGGGGCTCGGCGGCCAAACCCGCTTGCATCGCCGGTGCCGCGTTCATGCCGTGACCGCTTCGCTCTGTCGCACGGGCAGCACGACGCGAAATCGTGTACCGCGACCGACCTGACTGTCGACTTCCAGGCGACCGTGGTGCTTCTGGATGATCGAGTACGACAGCGACAACCCCAGGCCGGTGCCCTTGCCGACCGGCTTGGTGGTGAAGAAGGGTTCGAAGATGCGCGTCAGGTTGGACGCCGGTATGCCGCAGCCGTTGTCGCCGACGTCGAACCAGACCTCACCACTCGGTCCCGCGTCGGCATCGTGCCCGCAGCGCAGCGTGATTCGGCCATCCTTGTCGACGGCCTGCGCGGCGTTCACGAGCAGGTTGAGGAAGACCTGATTGACCTGAGAGGCCAGGCACTCCACCTCGGGCAGGGCTGGTAGGTCCTTGTCGACGGTGGCCTTGTACTTGATCTCGTTGTTGACGATGTTCAGCGTACTGTTCAGGCACGCCACCAGGTCGGCATCCTGCCAATCGTCGACCTGATCGACTCGCGAGAAGTCCTTCAGGTCCTGGACGATCTTCTTGACCCGGTCCAGCCCCTCGTGCGACTCACCGATCAGCGCCACCATGTCCTCGCGCAGAAAGTCGACGTCGACGCCGCTGGCGTCGATCAGCTCCCTCAACTCCGGCCTGTGCACCACGCTGTCGATCAGGCCCATCAGCTCCCGGGCGTAGCCCGACAGCGTGTGCAAGTTCGACCAGACGTAGCCGATCGGATTGTTGATTTCGTGCGCCACCCCGGCCGCCAACTGGCCGATGGATGCCATTTTTTCCGATTGCAGGAGCTGGTTTTGCGCCTCCGCGAGCTGGCGGTTGACGGCCTGGATGTGTTCGTTGGCCGCCGACAACCGGTCCAGCCGATCCTGCTGGTCGGCGTGCATCTGCCAGTTGTCCACCACCAGCGCCAAGAGCGCCACCACCGGGCCGCCGCGTTGGAGGTCTGCCAAGGTAAACGGCTCCAGCATGTCCTGGCGATTGATCGAGATCACGCCAATAACCTGGGCCTTGATGGCAAGTGGCCAGCTCAGCGACGAGCGGGGTTGGCGGCGCGAGGCGACCATCAGACCGGAAAAGCGGGCGTCGTCGCGGGCGTCGCCGTTGATCAGGGCAGCCTTGCCACTCAGCATCACCGCGCCCAGTACGCCTTCGCCCGCAGCCACCTGGCGACCTACCGTGTCGGCGGGCAGATCGATGGCCGAGACAATCACCAGGCCCTCGCCGCCACTGTGCAGTTTGACGGCCAGGCACCCAGTGGTGCCGCCGAAACCCGACACGATATGGGCGAGGATGGCATCGATCGCCTGTTGGCGATCTTGCGATCCCGCCGCCCTATGGCCGAGCAAGTAAAGCTCAGTCAACCAGGCGATGTCGGACATGTTTTTCATGGGTGCCGCCTTTGCTTTCAGCCGCGGCCGCCGGTGAAGACCGCCACTTCGTCCAGGATGCGCCGGACCGAGACAGGGTTCAGCCCTGACTCTGTCATCCACGGCGTCTGTGCCGCAACGTTGGGTTCGTGCGCGATGCGGTGCGACAGGCGGTTGGCGTGCCAGACCTGGGCGGGCACCCCGGCCGAGGGTGCCAGTGCATCACGGTGTGCGGCCACCGCCTCGCAAATGACCTCGGGCACGCCCCAGTGCACCAGTAGCGCCGCGCCCGCCTGCGCGTGGTTAAAGCCAAAGCGCGTGCTCTCCGAGTCAAAGACGATCTCGTCGGTGGCCGTCGCCTGCTCCTGCTGGGGCATCGCGATTGCGTAGTCCTGCGGCCAGTGCACAAACATCGCCAGCCGCCCGACATCGTGGAGTAGCCCGGCCATGTAGGGCAGTTCTTCCCCTTCTTCGCCCTGTTGCTTGTGCAGGTGACGGGCCAGCACCGCACACAACAGTTGATGGTGCCAGAAGTCGCGCGAGGCGGCTGTGTCTGGCAGGTGCGCAAGCAGTGGCCTCCGCAACACCACCGCAGTGACCATACGGCGCACCATGTTGAGTCCGAGCATGGCCAGCGCGTCCTGCACCGTCCCGATGCGACGGCTCAGGCCGTAAAAGGCGGAGTTCGCTAGTCGCAGCAGGTGCGTAGCGAGCGCCGCATCGGCAGTGATCAGGCGGGCCAGTTCGGGACCGGAAATGTCTTCGTCTTGAACGCTGCGGACCAACTGCGCAGCCACAGCGGGAAAGAGCGGCAGGTGGTGGGTGGCGGCGACAAAGCGGGCCAGTGCCACATCGACGGCCTCCGGCTGGGCAGCTCTGGCTTCGGCAGGCATGCTCACGAGGTGCACCTTGGAACAAAAGACAGCAGGTAGCCCCTGGGCGAGGCGAGTGGCCCCATCGCCTGCACATGAAGCCGAAAATGTCCGCCACCCACGTCTAGGTCGATCGGCCCGGGCGCGACAAGCGCTTGCATGTAGCCGTGGGGTAGCCAGTCACCGATCGGACTGCCCATCAGCGCCACACCGGCTCCCAGCAATCGGTCGGCTTCAAGATTGCTCATCACCACCATCTGCGAACAGTCGACGCCGAGCACCGCAATGGGCAGCATCGACAAAGTGTCACGTGAGGACTCCAGTGCGTGAACCTCCAGTGCCAACTGCTGGTCGCGCTGAGAGACCTGACTCTCCAGCCTCGCCCGCGCAACGTCGGCGTCGCGCAGCACCGCGTATTCATGGAAAGCGTCGCGAATTTGCCGGCGTAACTCGCCGTCGTCCCAGGGCTTGGACAGGAACTTCCAGATCGCACCCTCGTTCACGGCCGACTGCACGGTTTGCAACTCGCTGTAGCCGGAGAGCACCATGCGGATCGTGTTCGGGTAGAGTTTCTTGACTTGGCGCAGGAAGTCCGTGCCGTTCATCTGCGGCATGCGCTGGTCCGACAGCACCACCCCGATCGGGTGGGTGGCCAGTAATTCGAAGGCGGCCAGCGGTGTGTTTGCGAGGTGCACTTGGTAGCCCTCGTGGCGCAGGACGCGGCGCAAGGCGCGCAGGATGTTCTCCTCGTCGTCCAATAACAACAAGTGCGAAATAGCCTCAGCCTTGGCAGCCACGAACAGAGGCTTGCCTGCCTGCAGCAACTGACTGGCAGCGGCGTAAGGCAGCGCTGGGCTGAACAGATCGCCTTGCCCGTAGCGGCATCCCAGCGCCTGGAAGTGCCTCAACTGGCCGGCGGTCGTGATGCCGTCGACGACCACCCGGAGATCGAGCATTCGCGCCAGTTCGCAGATCAAGCCGCTCACCGACGCGACAGCGCTGCTTTGCGTGCTGGCCTGGGTTAACGATCTGCCGATCTTCATCGCGTCCACCGGCAATTCGGTCAGCTTGTGCAGGTTGGATTGGCCGCTGCCAAAGTCATCGATGGCCGTCGCCACGCCGAGCTGGCGCAAGGCGTACAGGACGTGCAACGTGCTGGGCGATAGGTCGATGACAGCACGTTCGCTGATTTCCAGCTCGAGTCTGCCGGCTTCGGTGCCGTGTGCCAACATCTGCTCGCGCAACGCCTCAACGAAGCCGTCTTGCTCGAAGTGGCTGGCGGCGATTTTGATGAACATGCGCACGGGTGCACCACCCAGCCGGTCGAACGCTTCGAGTGCTGCCAGGGCCTGAGCGACGACCCATTCGCTCAAGCGCACGGTCATACCGCTGGCTTCAGCGGCCTCCAAGAAATCAGCCGGCCCGATCTGGCCGCATACGGGGTGCGTCCATTGCAGCTGGGCCTCGAAACCAGCAATACAAGCGTTGTCCAAGTGAACGATGGGCTGAAAGGCCAGCGCAAACTGCTGCGACGACAGCGCCGCGATCAGGTCCGCCTCCATCTGCCGCAGGTACAGCAGCTGTGCGTCCTGGGTGTTCGAGAAGAAGGCGATGTCGGCGGTGGACTCGCGCAGGCGAGCGCGATCCAGTGCATGTCCGGCGGCGATGACGAGTTCCTGCGCCGTATCGCCGTCCGTCGGGCCGACGGCGATACCCAGATGGCAAGACGCCCGGCCGCCCTGGAGGGCGAGATTCGCGCGCACTGCCGCCAGAATGCGACGAGCCAGTTCTACCAGTGCCGGCGGCGCTGGCGCCGGATCGAGCAGCAGCGCCAGCTGTTTCTGATTGACGCGGCACAGGCTGGACGGCGTGTTCGGCAGCGCCTCGCCGATGACGCGTCCGATGTCGCTGTACCGCGAAGGCGACCCGTCCAGTCCATGCTCGTCGTCGCTGGCCGCTGGCATCTCGACCAGAAGCACCGCGCAACGCGTCCCCAACCACCGCGATCGCCCCAACGCCTGCTCGACGCGATCATGCAGCGCGGCGCGGGGCGACAGCGTCGTGCCCAGGCCATGCGTAGCAACCTCGAGAGCCCAGGTGTCCCGGCGTTCTCGCTGATCCAGGTCGCTCTGCACGGCGACGTAATGGGTCACGGTTCCGATCTCATCGCGAATGGGCTCGAGCAGGAGCTCGTTGCGGAACTCGCGGCCGTCCTTGCGCCGGTTGGGCAGGACTACCATGAGCCGTTCACCGGCGCGCAAGACGTGGCGCATGCGCTGCCTCACGGCGCTGTCCGCCGGGTTGAAGTTCAAGAAGCGACAGTTGCGGCCCAACACCTCGCCCCGCGTGTAGCCGGTGAGCAGTTCAAAGGCATGGTTGACGAAGACCAGCGGCTGGTCGGCCTGCCGCATGTCCACGATCGACATTGCTTGTGGGCAGGCCTCGAACGCACGCTCGAAGAGCCTGTCAGCAAAGGTCTTAGCAAACAACGGAAAGGGATAAGCGGCGCTGTGCATGGTTCGGACGGGACTACACGAGGCTGAAGATACTGCTCGCCGACCGTCGCCGCCATACTTGCGCTTCCCTAGCAGCAGGGGGAAAAATGCTTAGAAGGATGGCGCTTTGGAATGTATCTGTTCCTGCCCAGTGGCTCCCCGAACGTGGCACTCGCCGCGCGCGGCAGTCTTCGAAGGGGGCTGAGAACGGTTGAGCGTTGATCGCGCAGCCCAACGCTTTATGCCTCAAGCGGGTGTTTGCGAGTTGTCCCTGGTCGCCGGGTCGCCTGAACGATCACGAGTGGTAAGAGTGGGCCTCTTGTATCGCTTGGCCGCAGGCAGGCGCTCGCAGCGGTGCCCGCGCCTGCAGTTCCAGGTGCGAGAGGGTCTTTTCGATCACCGGCTGCTCCAGCGTTCACATGCTCCGGCTCGACCGCCGCGCGTTTCAAATTCAAGACGCCGGACCTCAAGCCCTCGCGGGCGCTGCGCAGCAACCGCTGCGCCAGCCGGGCCTGTCATATCCGCACTAAAACTCACTCCCGTTCTTGCCCTGGCATCGATCCCGTTTTGAATCGTCCACCCATTCCTATTCGATTCAGCCAGATAAGGCAGTCTGCGAAGTTTCAAAGCAAATCGCAATTGAGCGGCTGGTAAGTGCCCGAAGCCAAAGCCGAATTTCGAGATCATGGCTGGAGGTCAGTACCGCAGCGCGAGCTGTCATTGATACAGCCAAGTCCACCGACCACTTCATGCCGCCCCTCGGCCGCTCGCGCGGTGAGTGCGGTCATGGCACCGTCGACGTGCCGAGGCTTGGTTCTTCAGCGCGAGAAGGGCAGGTATTGCTCGAGCTAGGGCCTGAAACTTGAGCCTTGACTCTGAGCCTTGCGTGACTCCGAGCCTGATCTCTGCAGAGTTCGGCCGCTCATACCTTGGCAAGGAAGGCCGCCGCATCACCCGCTTCACACTTCCAGTCTGCGAAGACCCCGACCAGATTGCATTCCACGCAGTGGCAAGCGATGTAGTACCAGCGCACGTTATGTGTGCCCTCGTACACGGAGACGCCG
>JBIIVZ010000435.1:0-3010 GCA_044339175.1 Roseateles sp. | reverse complement strand
GATTATCCCTTCCTGCAGCCGAGTGCTGCTCAGCCGCCCGCGCGCTTGACCGTCCAGCTGCCTTTGGCCTTCAGCAACTCGATCACCCGCTCGCAATGGTCGCCCTGCACTTCGATCACCCCGTCCTTGACCGTGCCGCCTGAGCCACAGGCGGTTTTCAGCTGCTTGCCCAGCGCGTTCAGCGCCTCGGCGTCCAGCGGCAAACCCTTCACCAGGGTGACGCCCTTGCCGTTGCGGCCCTTGGTTTCGCGCGAGACGCGGACGATGCCGTCACCGGCCGGTGGCGCTTTTTTCTTGCCGCATTCACAAGCGCCGCTCGGCTTGCGGCAGACCGGGCACATGCGGCCGGCGTCGGTGGAATAGACCAGGCCGCTCAAGCCCGCCAGACCAGAAATAGGTTTGTTCGATTTCATCTCAGCTATTTTCCACGCCAATCGGTCCGAACAAGGCGAGCTGCAAGGCGTCCGGTTCATTGATGGTGCGCACGCGCAAGTAGGCCTCGTCGGCTTCAGGGTAGCGGCGGCGCAAATAGTGCAGCCATTGCTTGAGGCGACCGGCCTGGTGCTTGGCCGGCAGGTTCACATGCACCAAGCCCCAGAACTGCTGCAACAGCGGCAACATTTGGGCCCAGCTCAACGGCACCGCGCTGGGTCGCCGTATCGCCAAGGCCAAGCCGGGGTCGGCCACCATGCCGCGACCCAGCATCAGCGCATCGCAACCCGATTGGGCCAAGCAGGCCTGCGCATCGGCAGGCGTCCAGACCTCGCCATTGGCCACCACCGTCACCTTCAGCGCCGCACGCACCTCGGCAATGCGCTCCCAGTAGGCCGGCGGCTTGTAGCCATCGGCCTTGGTGCGGGCATGAATGACCAACTCCTCCGCCCCGGCATCCACCATCGCCTGCGCGCATTCCAGCGTGCGCGAAGCGTCCATATAGCCCAGCCGCATCTTGGCCGACACCGGCATGCCGGCCGGCACCGCACGGCGCACGGCGCTGACGATCTGCGCGATCAGTTCGGGCTCGTCCAGCAGCACCGCACCGCCGCGATGGCGGTTCACGCATTTGGCTGGGCAGCCAAAGTTGAGGTCGATACCGGCGGGGCCCAACGCCGCCAGCTTGGCCGCATTTTCGGCCATGCAAACCGGGTCGGCACCGAGCAACTGCGCGCGTACCGGCACGCCGGCCGGCGTCAGGCTGCCGTTCAGCAGTTCGGGCACGATGCGGGTAAAGACGCGATTCGGCATCAAACGGTCGGTGATGCGGATGAATTCGGACACGCAGCGATCAATGCCGCCGACGCGGGTCAAGACGTCGCGCAGCATGTGATCGAGCAAGCCCTCCATGGGTGCCAAGAGGATCATGTGCGCGCCCCGCGCGGCACTCGAAGCCTTCGCAGCCACTTCATGGCGAGACTTGCTCTGCCAGCACATCCAAATGCGTCAGATACAAGCGCAGGTCGAACTCCAACTGCCCATAGTTGGGGGCCATGTGATGGCAGAGTTGGTAAAAAGCCTTGTTGTGCTCCAGCTCCTTCAAATGCGCCAGCTCATGCACGACGATCATTTTCAGAAGCTCGGCCGGTGCCGTTTTAAACAGGCTGGCGACGCGGATTTCGCGCTTGGTCTTGAGCTTGCTGCCCTGCACCCGCTGCGCCCGGGTATGCGTGCCCAGCGCGTGAGCAATCACCTTCAGCTTGGCATCAAAGCAGACCTTAGCGAGCGGCTCGGCGTTGCGCAGATAGCGGTTTTTCAGCTCTTGCGTGTAGTCGAACAGCGCTTTGTCGCTGCGCACCTCGTGCGGGTCGGGGTAGCGCTTGGCCAGCAGGTCGCCGAGCCGGCCGGCCGCGATCAGGCCACGCACCTGCTCCAGCAGTTCGGGCGCATAGCCGCCCAGGTATTTGAGGGGATTCAACGGAGTCACGCGGCGGGCAGGCAGTCGGAGTTGGGTGGCTTGAAACAGGCGCAGGCTTGATCCATCGGAAGACTTGAGCGACAAGCAGCGGGGGGCGAAGCATAGCGCCAAGCGCTTGAATGACCGGCGCGAGCGGGCATGATGTCGGGTCAATACTTCCAGAATGTGCACGTCCAAAACATGCCCTTTCACATCCAGATCCTTCACCAAGGCCAGGCCTTCCCAGCACGGCCTGAACAAAGCGTGCTGGAAGCCGCGCTGCTTGCGGGGTCGGCCCTCAGCAGCAGTTGCCGCAACGGCAGCTGCCGCGCTTGCATTTGCCGCTTGTTGCAAGGGCAGATCGAGTACCGGATTGAATGGCCGGGCCTGAGCCGTGAGGAAAAATCGGACGGCTGGATCTTGCCCTGCGTGGCCCTGCCGCGCAGCGATCTGCTGCTGGAGCGGCCTTGAACAGCATTGAGCCGGTTTGCATCGTCCAGACCGGATAATCCCCGGCAACCCAGGCCAGCGCGCCCGGCCCACGTTTGCAAACCGACCTGTCATGCACCGAACTATTTTCTCCACGCCCATCGTCAACACCTTGCTGCGGGCCTTTTCCATCGGTTTCTTAAAGTTGAGCGGCTGGAAGATTGAAGGCAGCTTGCCGAGCGAACCTTCGAAATTTGTGCTGATCGCCGCGCCGCACACCAGCAACTGGGACTTGCCCTATACCTTGATGGTGGCTTTCGCCCTGCGCCTGAATATTTACTGGATGGGCAAACGTCAGTTGTTCCGCTGGCCATTCGGCGGCTTGATGCGCTGGCTCGGCGGCGTCGAGGTGAACCGCGAACAATCGAGCAATCTGGTCGTGGCCGCTGCGCAGGCCTTGGTGGCGGCTGAAGGCTCGGTGCAGTTGATCGTTCCGCCCGAGGGCACGCGCAGCAAGACGCGCTACTGGAAGACCGGTTTTTACTGGATCGCCCACACGGCCCAAGTCCCCATCGTGCTGGCTTACATGGATTACGGGCGCAAGCTCAGCGGCCTCGGCCCGGTGTTCACGCCGACCGGCGACATCGAGGCCGACATGATCAAGATCAAGGCCTTTTACGCGCCCTTCAA
>JBIIVZ010000433.1:0-3021 GCA_044339175.1 Roseateles sp. | reverse complement strand
ATGCGATCGAGCATTCGTTGCTGGCCGCTCATCGCCATGTTTTTGGGGTGTTTTTCTGGTTTGTCGTGCTATCCACACTGGGCCTGGGGCCGGCCGGAGCGGTGCTGTACCGCATGGCTGAATTTGCGGGCCGTTACTGGGCCTTCAAGAGCCGGACCCTGGGTGCACCGACAAACGAGCGCTTGATGCAGTTGTCCCGTCGCTTGTTCGGGTGGATCGACTACCTGCCGGCCCGACTGACCGCCGCGGGCTTCGCGGTGGTCGGCAATTTCGAGGAGGCGGTGAACGGTTGGCGCCGGGATGCCAGTCTTTGGCTGCATCCGAACGAGGGCATCATCCTGGCTTCGGCGGCGGGCGCGCTGGGTCTGCAACTGGGCGGGGTGGCGGCTCCTGGCGTGACGCCGGACCGCAGCAAGACCTTTGACGCGGGCGTAGATTCCGAGGCCACCGTGGCAGAGGGCTCGACGCCGGGGCAACTGCCACAGCTTGGCCATCTGCAAAGCGTCGTGGCCCTGATCTGGCGGTCTGTGGTGCTGTGGATGTTGCTGTTGGCGTTGCTGAGTCTGGCCAATTTGGTCGGGTAATCTCAAGGTAATAAGTCACGAATCGAGCGAGTCTGTCGCGTTGAGTCGTTCGCCGCTTGTTTCAGCTCAGCTTCCTTCAACTAAAGTGCAGGTCGCGCTAAAGTTAGCGGCTGCGAGGCCGAAGACGCCTCTATGCCATGGTGATTTAGGCGAACGTCAAACGCTCGACGGCTCACTCCGCAATGATTCTGCAAGGCGCCACAGTGGAGGTTCGCCATGATTGCCAGCGTTTCCAAAGTTACCCCCCCCATTCCGGTCGCCGGCGGCAGCGCCGTCGCTGCCGCACGTCCGGTTGCGGATGACACGGCCAAACCTGCTTCTGCTTCAGTGGCTGCTTCGTCTTTTCCGCAGGCCGTATCGGTCGTGGTCAAAATCTCTGCCGCAGGCACCCAGCGCTCACAGCCGACGGCAGCCGCCGCAGTTGAGCCAGGCACAGCGCCTGATGCGGCTATGGCAACGGCCGACAGGGCTGAGAAGGCCACCGCCACCGACTCGACGGACTCGGCCGTCGCGAGTCGCAGCACGCGACAGGGTATTGCCGCCAAGTTGTACAAAGATGCCGATGCGAACAAGGACGGCATGGTCAGTGTGCTGGAGGCGGGTGCTTACAACTTCATCAACCCCAGTTTGCCCAGCCCCGAGCGCCTTGACGAACTGGCCGGTAATCGCACAGCCGCTCCTGAATTGCAGGCTTACGCAGCGGTCGCGAGTGCCGGATAGCTTGCTCGAATAGCTTGCTCGCATAGGGCAGCACAACAAAAAAGGCCCGCTGAAGTGATTCAGCGGGCCTTTTCTATTTCAGCGAGCCCCGCAAGCAGGGCTGTTCAGCGAAGGTTAAACCGTCGCTTGGATACCGGCAATCGCCCATTCGTGGCTGTTGTCCAGCGGACGAACCAAGTGCCAGACTTCGTCGAAGTTCTCGGCCGAGCCTTCGCTTTGCTCGCGGATCGAGCCCCAGAAGCGCACGCTGACGATTTGCTGACCGTTTTCTTGCGCACGCTCGATGATCTTGGCATCCAGTTGCAACACGTCGGTGCGTTGAATGGCACCCTTGCGATCGAGCAACTCTTGCTGCACCACGCCGTACATCTCGGGCGTTGTGAAGCGGCGCAGATCGACCTGATCGCCAGCGTCATTCGCGGCCTGCAGTCGGATGAACACGCGCTTTGCCAATTGCTCGAAACCGCTGACGTCAAAGCCATCGGCCGGTGCGGCCGGTGCGACCTGTGCGGCGGATGCGGCCGATGTGACTGCTGCTGTTGCCAGCGGTGCGGCAGCACTTGTCACGGCGGCAGCGGTAGCGGCAGGCGCAGCATTAAACGCCATCGGTGCGGCGGCGGGTGCTGCCATGGGCTCAGGGCTGTTATTTTGCTGCCCAAAGGGTGCACCGGCTCCGGCCATTTGCATGCCTTGCGGCGCGTTCTTGGAACCACCAAAGCGACGCATCAGGAAGCCGATCAGGAACATCGCTGCCACGCCGATCAGGAGCATCGTCATCACGTTGGCCAGCGCGCCGCCCATGCCGAAATGGCTGGCCAACGCGGCCAGACCCAAACCGGCCGCCAAGCCGGCAATCGGGCCCATCCAGTTGCGCTTCGGTGCAGCAGCGGCCGCAGGAGCCGCAGCGGCTGTCGACTGTTGTGGTGCCGCTTGCTGGGCCGGCGTGCCCTTGCTCACATCGTTGGTGGGGGCCGGGGCGGTACGCTTCATACCGGACGACGTGCCGCCGCCCAGTCGTTTGGCCTCGGCATCAAAGGAAGGTAGGCCCAGAGTCAGGATGGCTACCAATGCAGTCAGAGCAGTCAGGCTTACAGGCTTCACAAAATTTCTCCATGGAGCCGACGTGGCCCGTTTGATCAAGTGGTGATGGTACGGGAGATTTCAAGTGTTCGCGCCGCCCCCGGAGTCAGGCCGGGTCGCGCAGGTCGGCCAGCGTGATGCGGCCGAAGTCAGCGCGGGCCAAATACGCCAGCACTTTGCGCGCCGCGTCTGGCGGACTTTGCAACTGCCCACTGGTCTTGAAATTGACGAATTGCGCTTGATCCGGAAATTTAGCCGGGTCGCCGGCACGCAATTGCGTTTGCATGTCGGTGTCGATGACGCCGGGGGCGAGCGAGACGATGACCGCCCCGGCGGGCTTGGCGGCCTCGTCCAGCGCCATCGCGCGGGACAAGTTGTCCATGCCGGCCTTGGCCGCGCAATAGGCGGCACTGCCGGCCATCGCCCGCCGGCCCAACCCTGAGGAGATGTTCAAAATGCGGCGCTGGCTGCCCAGCTGCGCTGTCGCGCGCAAGAACGCACTGCTCAGCAGCAGGGTGGCTTCCAGCCCGACGCGCAGCGCGGCCGACAACTCTTCCAGCGAGGTGTCATCCACCGGTCCGGGCATCGGCACGACGCCTGCGTTGTTGATCAAGGTGGCGCTGCTGAAGCGGCCGGG
>JBIIVZ010000432.1:0-3029 GCA_044339175.1 Roseateles sp. | reverse complement strand
TGACGAATAAGCGCGGCAAATAGAACAGGCCAGCAAACCAGCTGGCGACGAAAATGATGTGAAGGGCTTTGATCCAGAGCATCGAAGCATTATGCGGTGCTCGATTGACAGCCGCTTTTGCGCCTGCTCGCAGGGATTTTCAACCCTCGCCCCAGCTTTACGCGGCGCTCACTTCTGCCACAGCCAAAAAAAACCCCGACTAAAGAGTCGGGGCGAGAAAGCCTTTTAGATGTCATCACTAAAGGCTCCTGCTCAGGGAGGAAAAGCAGGGAACGACTACCTTGCGGCTATCATCCATTGCGAATTTTAACACCGCCCATTTGGGGCTTGCACTAGGGGATTTGCGTAGAGCGTGTTGTCTTGCACGGTTTGGTCTATGTTCCGCTGCACAGCCTCGGTGATTCATTTTCAGGACTGGCGCAAGGCAAGCGCAACGTTGCGCGCCCCGTGCTTGCTGCAAAGGAAAAAGCAGGCAAGCAAGCAGGCCCGCAGCCCTGAGTTGCCTTCAGCCAGTCCATTTTTGGAGTTGCATCTTGCCCCGCTCAACCCAGATTCCTGCCCCCTTCCCGGCCAGTCGGCCGCGTCGCTTGCGCCGCGATGCTTTTACCCGTGCGTTGGTGCGTGAACACAGCTTGACGGCCAGCGATCTGATCCTGCCGGTGTTTGTCCACGAAGGCGTCGACCTGGTAACGCCGGTGCTGTCGATGCCCGGCGTGGCTAGACTCAGCCTGGACCGACTGCTGCTGGTAGCGCATGAATGCGTGGCGCTGGGCATTCCGGTGCTGGCGCTGTTCCCGGTCATCGATGCATCGCTGAAAACACCGGACGGCATCGAAGCGACCAATCCGGAGGGGCTGATTCCCCGTGTGGTGCGCGCTCTGAAAGCTGAACTGCCGCAGCTGGGCATCTTGACCGATGTGGCGCTCGACCCCTACACCAGCCACGGCCAAGACGGCTTGCTGGACGCCGCCGGCTACATCCTGAACGACCCGACCGTCGCGATGCTGACGCGCCAAGCGTTGGTGCAGGCCGAGGCCGGTGTCGACATCTTGGCCCCCAGCGACATGATGGACGGTCGCATCGGTGCGATCCGCCAAGCGCTGGAGGCACAGGGTCACATCCACACGCGCATCATGGCCTACAGCGCCAAGTACGCCAGCGCGTTCTACGGTCCGTTCCGGGACGCCGTCGGTTCCAAGGGCAACCTGGGCCGGGCCGACAAAAAGACCTACCAAATGGACCCGGGCAACAGCGACGAAGCGCTGCGCGAGGTGGCGCTGGACTTGGCCGAGGGGGCCGACATGGTGATGGTCAAGCCCGGCATGCCCTATCTGGACATCGTCCGCCGGGTCAAGGACGAGTTCCGAGTACCGACTTTTGCCTACCAGGTCAGTGGCGAATACGCGATGCTGAAGGCCGCTGCCGCGAACGGCTGGCTGGAGCACGACGCGGTGATGATGGAATCGCTGCTGGCCTTCAAACGCGCCGGTGCCGATGGCGTGCTGACCTACTTTGCGCTCGAAGCCGCGCGCTTGCTGAAGGCCTGAGAGGGTGAGAGGGTGAGAGCTTTTTACTGCGCGGCCGCCATGCGTCGTTGGCTGGGCACTCGGAATCCTCACGTACCTGAAGTACGCTGCGGTTCCTGCGCCCCATCCGCCAGGGCCAGAGGCCCTGTCCTTCGGCAGACACAAGCAGTCCTCAGGACTGCTTGTGCCCGGCCTCAGCCTGGCTTGACAGCCGCTCGCTACAAAAGTTCTCACCCTCTGAGCTCCCACAATGCGCGTCTTCCACATCGACGGCGATCAGTTCACTGAACTGCCCGCCCTGCCGCCGACGCTGCCCAGCCAGGGATTTCTATGGCTGGGCTTCAACCGGGTCGACTTCGAGCTGCAGCTGCCCGGGCTGCAACAGCGACTGCAAGGCTGGGACTGCGGCCAGCTGTTCGATCTGCATGCGTCCGACCTGCTCAACAAACAACTGCCCTCCCATTTCGACTACACGTCGTGGTACGACATGCTGGTGTTTCGGCGGCTGGCCGCCAGCGCCCACGTCGGCCATGTCAATGGTGAAGATCAGTGCGCCGACGACGACGAAGCCGGCCATGCCAGCGACACCCAGCGGGCCCTGCAGGCCATCGACACCAGCCCGGTGGGCTTTGTCGTCTTTGACCGGGTGCTGCTGAGCGTGCATCCGAGCGATTGCCTGGTGCGCGAATACTTTGCCAACAAACTCGGCAAATTGACTGAAGGCCGCGACCTGCGCGGCAGTGCGCGGCTGCCGCTCAGCTCCGCCGAGCTGATGCTGCGCATGGTCAACCACATGGTGGACAGCTACCTCGAACTGCGTCGCCTGCTGACACGGCAGCTGACCGGCCTGCAGCGTGCGCTGATGGACAGCCACAACCCGTTCAACGACTGGAGCCTGCTGCTGGCTTCGCGCGACGCGCTGCATCTGCTGGAAGACACCTGCGAGGACCAGCGCAGCGCCGTGCAGGAATGGATCGATGCGCTGGACGACTGGCCGCAGAGCGAAAACCCGCAATCGCAGCGCGAACGCGAGTTGCTGCGGGTTCGCTCACGCGACGTGCTGGAACACATAGAGCGAGTCCTGACCCATGTGCGGCGACTCGAATCCTCAAGTGATTCGGCGGTGCAAATGCATTTTTCAGCCCTTGGCCACCGCACCAACAGCATCATGCGCACGCTCACCGTGCTGACCGCCATCTTCCTGCCGCTGAACTTGATCACCGGCATTTTCGGCATGAACTTCGATGGCCTGCCGCTGATCCACAAGGCCACCGGTGCCTGGATTGCCTTCGGGTTGATGCTCGGCATCGCGCTGGTCATGGGGGTGTTTTTCTGGCGCAAGCGTTATTTGGGTACGCAGCGCTGAAGCGGCTGGAAAACCCGGCGGCCAAACGTGATCTGCATCACGCCCCCCGGTTTGAGTGGTCTCTATCCCCCGCGTCCACGGGGGCGCAGCACAGCGACAAGCTTTGAACGGCTACTTAAAATTCGTTCATCGACAAA
>JBIIVZ010000431.1:0-3036 GCA_044339175.1 Roseateles sp. | reverse complement strand
CCCGCTACGATAACCTCTCCCCCAGGATAGGATAGTCGTCATGACCGAGCACACCTCGCACCCTGCCATCGTCAAGCGGCTGAAGCGCGCCGAAGGCCATTTGAAGAGCATCTTGACCATGCTGGACGAGGGGCGCGGTTGCCTCGATATCGCCCAGCAACTGCAAGCGGTAGAAAGCGCCATCAGCAGCGCCAAAAAAGCACTGGTGCATGACCACATCGACCATTGCCTGGAGCACGCGGTGCGGGACGGCACGCGCAGTGCGGACGACACCATCCGCGAATTCAAAGCGATCACCAAGTATTTGTAAGGCAGTCAGCCATGACCGATTTCTCGACCTTGTTGCAGCAGGGCAATGCCTGGCTGTTCATTCCCAGCGCTATTTTGCTGGGCGCTTTGCACGGGCTGGAGCCGGGGCATTCCAAAACGATGATGGCGGCCTTCATCGTGGCGGTGCGTGGCACGCTGGGGCAGGCGGTGTTGCTGGGCTTGGCGGCCACGCTGTCGCACACGGCGGTGGTCTGGGCGGTGGCGATGGCCGGGCTGTATTTCGGGCAAAACTGGGCTGACGAGGCGAGCGAGCCCTACTTTCAATTGATCTCGGCCGTGCTGATGATCGCGGTCGCAGCCTGGATGTTGTGGCGCTTGCGCCGTCAGCAAAGCGCGTGCTTCCATGACCATGGCTCGGACGGTGGCCATGCGCATGACCATCCACACGGGGCTGACCACGGAGCCGACCCCGCGGCAGGCGGCGACGGCAAGCTGATCGACAGCGGCCACGGCATGTTGCGGCTGGAGATTTTTGAAGCCGGCGTGCCCGCGCGCTTCAGGCTCTACCCGCAGAGCGCAGGCGGCCACGTCTGGCCGGCCGAGCAGGTGCGCATCGAGACCGAGCGGGCTGAGGGCGCGCGCCAGAGCTTCGAGATGGTGCAGCGGGCAGGCTTTCTGGAATCGGCGCGGCCCATCCCCGAGCCGCACCAGTTTGTGGCCAGCCTGCATTTGGGCACGGCCGGGCACAGCCATCACTTCGATGTGGAGTTTGTCGAGCCGGCGCAGCACGCCGACCACGGGCATGGCCACGGTCATGAACACGACCAAGCCCAGCCCCACGCCCACGCGATCAAGGACTACGAACGCCTCGACGTGGCGGCACCCGGCTACCAGGACCCGCATGAGCTGGCCCATGCGAACGACATCCGCCGCCGCTTTGGCAACCGGGAAGTCACCACCGGGCAGATCGTCGCGTTCGGCCTGACCGGCGGCTTGATCCCTTGCCCGGCCTCGATCACCGTGCTGCTGCTGTGCTTGCAGTTGAAGAAAGTTGCGCTCGGTGCCACGCTGGTTCTGAGCTTCAGCGTCGGGCTGGCGCTGACGATGGTGGCCTCCGGCGTGCTGGCGGCGCTGAGCTTGAAACATGTCTCCAAACGCTGGAGCGGCTTTGGCGAATTTGCCCGCCGCGCGCCGTATTTTTCGGGATTGTTGATTCTGGGGGTGGGGCTCTACATTGCCTACGGTAGCTTGATGAAGCTGATTTAACTGTTTGGGCTGGCTTCACAATCAGCATGGCCTACTGTTTTTCACACAAGGAGCTGACCTTTGAATGCTACCGTGCCCCGGGAAATGATTGAAAACCACACCTTCGACGAGATCGAGATCGGCGACACGGCGCAGCTGACGCGCACCTTGCTGGCCGAAGACATCCAGTTGTTTGCCGCCATGTCGGGTGATGTGAACCCGACCCATGTGGATGCCGAATATGCCAACAGCAGCCAGTTCCACGGCCTGATCGCCCACGGCATGTGGGGGGCGGCGCTGATCTCCACCGTGCTGGGCACCGAATATCCGGGGCCGGGTGCCATCTACCTGAGCCAGAACCTGCGCTTTTTGCGGCCTGTGCATATTGGCGACACGCTGGATGTGCGCGTCACCGTCAGCGCCAAGGAGGTCAACACCCATCAGGTGGTGCTGGCTTGCCACTGCACCAATCAGCATGGCGACGACGTCATCACCGGCAGCGCGGTGGTGCTGGCACCGGCCGAGAAGATTCGCCGCCCGCGCCTGGCACCGATGCAAGTCCGTTTGTCTGACCGGACCCGCCGCTACCGCCAACTGCTGGCCTTGACCGAGGGGCTGGCGGCCATTCCGGTCGCCGTGGTTCACCCTTGCAGCGAGGAGGCCCTGCGCGGCGCGATCGAGGCGGCCGTGATGGGCTTGATCCAGCCGATTCTTGTCGGCCCTGAGGACAAGATCCGTGCGGTGGCGGCGCAGGCGCAGATCGACCTGACCGGCTACCGCATTGCGCCCGCCGCCCACAGCCACGCGGCCGCTGCGTTGGCGGTGACGATGGCGCGCAATGGCGAGGTGCAGGCGCTGATGAAGGGCAGCCTGCACACCGATGAGTTGATGACCGAGGTGGTGAAGACGGACGGCGGCCTGCGCACCGAGCGGCGCGTCAGCCATATCTTTGTGCTGGATGTGCCCAGCTATCCGAAGCCGCTGCTGATCAGCGACGCCGCCATCAACTTCGAGCCCGACCTCGATGCCAAGCGCGACATCGTCCGCAACGCCATCGACCTGGCGCATGCGCTGGGCATCGCGCAACCGCTGGTGGCCATCCTGGCGGCGGTGGAAACCGTCAACCCGCGCATGCGCTCGACGCTGGACGCGGCCGCGCTGTGCAAGATGGCCGAGCGCGGGCAAATCACCGGGGCCATCCTGGACGGCCCGCTCGCTTTCGACAACGCCATTTCGGCCCAGGCTGCGCGCGACAAAGGCATCACGTCGCCGGTGGCCGGGCGTGCCGACATCCTGATCGCCCCCGACTTGGAGGCCGGCAACATGATGGCCAAGCAGTTGCAATATCTGGCCGATGCGCAAGCCGCCGGCTTGGTGATGGGGGCCCGCGTGCCCATCATCCTGACCAGCCGTGCCGACGGTGCGGCGGCCCGCGTCGCCTCGTGTGCGCTGGCGTTGCTGGTGGTGGTGGCGGCGGCGCGCTCGACTTCCGCGGTCGGCAAGGCCTCGGCCTAGGTCGGG
>JBIIVZ010000430.1:0-3038 GCA_044339175.1 Roseateles sp. | reverse complement strand
GTGCGTGCGTGAAACAACTTGCAGCTGGCGCATAGCCCGCAAGCACGACCGCTGTCGGCTCCGACCGAGATCGGCTTTTCGCACAGCCAAGACTGCGCCAACAGCAAGGCCAGATCAAATTGCCCGACGCCGGCGGGCCCTTGCACCAACAAGGCATGCGATCGCGCCGTCGTCAGCGCACGGTGCAGCGGCCCTGCCAGCCAGGGCAAGCTCAGGACTTGGTCGGCGCCTACCACTGGCGAGCCGCCATCACCGCTTGAATCTGAGCAGCCACCTCGGCGACCGACTGGCTCGCGTCAATGCGGGCAAAGCGGGCCGGTGCGTCGGCCGCGCGCTGCGCATACGCGGCCCGCACACGCTCGAAAAAAGCCAGGTCTTGTTGCTCGAATCGGTCCGCCTCGCGGGCGGCTGCGCGGCGCTGCGCGGCCTGCGCTGGTGGCAAGTCGAACCACAGCGTCAGATCCGGTTGGCGGCCCTGTTGCACCCATTGCTCCAGCGTGGCCAGCACGGTCGCGTCCATGCCGCGTCCGCCGCCTTGATAAGCAAAGGTGGCGTCGGTGAAACGGTCGCACAGCACCGTTTGGCCGGCTGCCAGCGCCGGTTCGATAACGCGCTGCAAATGGTCGCGGCGGCCGGCAAACACCAGCAGCGCTTCGGTCAGGCCGTCCATGCGGCGATGCAGGACCAGTTCGCGCAGCGCTTCAGCCAGTTCGGTGCCACCGGGTTCGCGGGTACCCACCACCGTCGCCCCTTTGTCACTGAGGTAAGCCGTCAGCGATGCGATGTGGGTGGACTTGCCTGCCCCGTCTATGCCTTCAAAGGTGATGAACCGAGCGCCCACTGATTGATTCTTTCTGCCTGGGCCGGCTTAGCGGCCACGTTGATATTTATTGACGGCGCGATTATGCGCGGCCAAGTCGTCGCTGAATTCGCTGCTGCCGTCACCACGCGCGACGAAATAGAGCGCCTTGCTGTTGGCCGGATGCAGGGCCGCTTGCAGCGAGGCCATGCCCGGCATCGCAATCGGCGTGGGTGGCAACCCGCCCCGGATGTAGGTGTTGAACGGCGTGTCGGCGCGCAGATGGCTGCGCCGCAGATTGCCGTCAAACGCGTCGCCCAGGCCGTAAATGACCGTCGGGTCGGTCTGCATCGGCATGCCGATGCGCAAGCGGTTGATAAAGACGGCCGCCACCATCGCCCGGTCGGATTCGGTACCGGTTTCCTTTTCCACGATGGACGCCAGGATCAACGCCTCGCCTGCATTCTTGAGTGGCAAATCGGGGCTGCGCTGCGCCCATGCGGCAGCCACGCGCTTTTGCATGGCCAAATGGGCTCGCTTCAACACGGTCAGGTCGCTGACGCCGCGGCTGTAGGCATAGGTATCAGGAAAGAACTGCCCCTCGGCAGCCAAGCCCGCCGCGCCCAGCAGGCCCATCAGCTCCGCTTCGCTCAAACCTTGCGTGGCCGGTTTGAGGGACGGCGACTTGGCCATCGCAGCCCGCACTTGTTTGAAGGTCCAGCCCTCGATCAGGCGCAATTGTTCCAGCACTTCATCGCCGCGCACCATTTTGTTCAGCAGCTCGCGCGGCGTGGCACCTTGGTGAATTTCATAGCTGCCGGCACGGATCAGGCGGGCTTGGCCCGACCAGCGAAACCACTGATACAGCAGCCGCGCATCTACCTGCACCCCGGCCGTGACCCAGGCTTGCGCCACGTCGCGCGGCGAACTGCCCGCTTCGATGGATAACTCCACCGCCGGCGCATTCAAGCTCAGTGGCGCTTGCAACCACCAGACAACGCCAGCGCCTGCCGCAGCCACCAACAACAGCAACAGGGCCAGCAACTTACCCAAGAATCTCATTCGATAACCTTAACCAGCACTGCCCAATTTGAGCCGTGATGATAATCGGGGCATGAGTACAACTATCCACACAATCAGCGGCACCCTGGCCCTGACCCATTGGGGCGTGATCCGCGCCCAGGGCGAAGAAGCCGTCAAGTTCTTGCACAGTCAATTGACGCAGGACACCTTGCAGCTCGGCTCGGACCAAGCCAGGTTGGCCGGATTCTGCTCAGCCAAGGGGCGGCTGTTGGCGACCCTGCTGGTCTGGAAGGTCTCGGAGCAAGAAGTGCTGTTGGCGCTGCCTGCCGAGCTGCTGCCCGAAACCATCAAGCGTCTGAGCATGTTTGTGATGCGGGCCAAATGCAAACTCAGCGATGCCAGTGCAGACCTGCAGTTGTGGGGTTTGGCCGGGCCGCTGGCCGAGCAATGGCTGGGCGACACCGCGCCGGCGCAACTCTGGGGCCGCCGCGAGCGCGGCGCGGCCAGCGTGATTCGCTTGCCAGATGCGGTGTCCAAGGCAGGCTCCAATTCAGCCTCGAGTTCAACCTTAGATGGCAGCGGCGCAGCCCGCTACGTACTGGCCCAAGCTGTCGGCGCGGCTGGTCCTGACTTGCCCCCGCTGGCACTGGCGGACTGGCAATGGCTGGAAGTTCAAAGCGGGCTGGCTTGGGTGCAGCAAGCCACGCGCGAGCAGTTTGTGCCGCAAATGCTGAACCTGGAATTGCTGGGCGGCGTCGACTTTCAAAAAGGCTGCTACCCCGGCCAGGAAGTCGTGGCACGCAGCCAGTACCGTGGCAGCCTAAAGCGCCGCACCTTTTTGTTCGAACTGGACGGCTTGCAAGAGCCTGTCCTGCTGGGGCAAGAGATTTTCCACAGCGAAGATCCGGGTCAGCCGGCCGGCTTGGTGGCCAGTTGCGCCCAGCGCGGCAGCCAAGCGGTGATCTTGGCCGAAACCAAGATTGCCGCGCTGGACACGGGCAGCTTGCATCTGGGTTCGGTCGCTGGCCCCGCGCTGCAGCAGCGCGCCCTGCCCTACGCGATCACGCAAAACGCTGTTTGAAAATGCGGCTCTTCGTTTACTACCGCGTGGCTGCTGCGGATCTGCTTGCCGTCCGACAGGCGGTGCTGGCGATGCAAGCCTCGCTGTGCGCTGCGCATGACGGCTTGCGCGCGGAACTGCTGCGCCGCCCGCAGT
>JBIIVZ010000429.1:0-3044 GCA_044339175.1 Roseateles sp. | reverse complement strand
TTCAGCTTGCGGGCCAAGTAGCCATCGAGCCAATCAGTCAATGCCACCAGCACAAAGAGCGCGGTGGCAAAGATGTTTTTATGCTCCGAAGACAAGTCGAGGTAGAACACTCCGACGATCAAAGGAATGGCCAGAATTCGGGCCCAGGTGAACAGTGTTGGCAGGGTAAGAAACATCGCTTGATTGTGCCCAACAATGGGGCAGCGCCGAGCCCTGCCTTTGTAGATTGAAATTTATTGTTGCTGCTGTGATCAAACAACCATCACAAAGTTGCCATCAATCCAGCGTACGAGGCTTGAAGCGGCGCTCGTCGTTGAACAGAAATGTTTCGTTGAACAGCCAGGGTTTGGGCATGTGCGCGAGATTGCCAAATGGCGCAGCGCGGTGCACGGCAGCGATCGCCAGCTCCACCGTGTCGTGCGCCTGCTTCGGATGGCGAATGACCAGAATGCGTTTGACGCTGCCGTCTTGGTGCAGCTCTACCTCCAGCACCGGAATGGCCAGCAGAATCTCCGGCGGATCGCCCATATAGCTGTGATCGGGGCTGGCAGCGACCAAGCGATGCGCGGCTTGCAAACGCAACTCATCGCGCGTGCGATTCGGTTTGGGCGCAGCCAGCGGTGGCGGTTTGGCAGCCGCGCGCGGAGCACCTGGAAGGGCCGGATCACCTGCCGGCAGCGTCGTTTTGGGTGGCGTTGCGGGCGGGGTAGCAGGTGGCGTAACCGCCTGAGTCTGCGCCGGGGTGACCACCGACGGTGGTGAATTGGTACAGGCACTCAAAATCGCCAGCAGACTGAGGCCCGCCACCTTGCAAGGCCAACGAATCGCCCGGCCAACTGGCTCTGCGGCTGCGGCTGCGGCTGCAAGATTTCGAGATTCAATGCAGGACACGATAGATCTCCTCAGCCAATTCTTTCGACACGCCCTTGACCGTGGCGATCTCGTCCACGCTGGCCTCGATGACGCCGCGCACGCCGCCAAAACGCTGCAGCAACTGGGCCCGCTTCTTCGGGCCGATGCCGGCCACATCCTCCAGCCGCGAACCGCCGGTGCGCACGGCGGCCCGCCGGGCGCGCATGCCGGTGATGGCGAAGCGGTGCGCCTCATCGCGGATCTGCGCCACCAGCATCAGCGCGGCCGAATCGCGGCCCAAGTAGACCTTTTCGCGGCCATCGGCAAACACCAGCTCTTCGAGCCCGACCTTGCGGCCCTCGCCTTTTTCGACGCCGACGATCAGGCTCAGGTCCAGCCCCAGCTCCTCGAACACGCCACGCGCCATCGACACCTGACCGCGCCCGCCGTCCACCAGCACCAAGTCCGGTAAGCGCGCCGTGCCCAGTTGCGCGGCCTCGGCCAGCTTGCTGTAGCGCCGCGTCAGCACCTGGCGCATGGCGGCGTAATCGTCGCCGCCCGTGATGCCGTCGATGTTGTAGCGGCGGTACTGGCTGCTTTGCATCTGATGGTCTTCAAACACGACGCAGGACGCGACCGTGGCCTCGCCGGCGGTGTGGCTGATGTCGAAACATTCGATGCGGAACTTGTCCAACTCCTGCACGCTCAGGTCGAGCGCCTCGATCACGGCGCGGGTGCGCGCTTGCTGCGAGCCTTCTTCGGACAACAGCCGCGCCAGCGCCAGCTCGGCCCCCTTCACGCACATTTCCTGCCAGATGCGGCGCTGGCCGCGTGGCTGGGCTTGCGCGGTGACCTTGAAGCCGGCCTGCAGGCTCAGTGCCTCGGCCAGCGCGTCGTCCACCGCCTCGCTGACCACGATCAGCGAGGGCACTTGCGAGTCCAGGTAATGCTGGCCCATGAAGGCTTCCAGCACCAAGCGCTCGGCCGACGGGCGCGCCGCGGGCGCGCTGCCGCTGCCTTCATCACTGGCCTCGTTCTCGTCTTCGCTCAACTGCAGCGCGGTCGCTTCTTCCACATGCTTGGGGAAGAACGCCCGGTCGCCCAGATGGCGGCCACCGCGCACCATCGCCAGGTTGACGCAGGCGCGGCCGCCCTGCACCTTGACCGCCAAGATGTCGACGTCCCGGTCGCGGCCGGTGGCGCTGTTTTCGTCCATCGATTGCTGCTGCAGGATGCGGGCCAGCGCGCTGATCTGGTTGCGCACCTCGGCCGCCAGCTCGAACTTCAGCGCGTCGGCAAAAGCCATCATTTGCGTCTGCAGGCCGTCCAGCACTTGCTCGGTTTCGCCCAGCAGAAAGCGCTCCGCGTTGCGCACGTTCTGGCGGTAGTCCTCATTGCGCCCCTCCGAGACGCAAGGCCCCGAGCAGCGCCGAATCTGATACAGCAAGCAGGGCCGGCTGCGGTTGTTGAAGACGGTGTCCTCGCAAGTGCGCAACTTGAAGACCTTCTGGATCAGCTGAATCGACTCCTTCACCGCCCAGGCGCTCGGGAACGGGCCGAAATAGCGGTGGCGCTTGTCCACCGCACCGCGGTAATAGCTGATGCGCGGGAACTCGTGGCCGCTCAGCTTCAAGTAGGGGTAGCTTTTATCGTCACGGAACAGGATGTTGAACTTGGGGTTCAGCGCCTTGATCAGGTTGTTTTCGAGCAGCAGCGCCTCGGACTCGGTGCGCACCACCGTGGTCTCCATGCGGGCGATGCGCGCCACCATCAGACCGATGCGCGTGCCGCCGTGGTCCTTCTGGAAATAGCTGGAGACGCGCTTTTTCAGGTGCTTGGCCTTGCCGACATACAGCACCTGGTCTTGCACGTCAAAGTAGCGATAGACGCCCGGCAGGCCCGGCAGCGCCGCCACTTCGATCAACAGGCGAGCGCGGCCGTTCGAGGCGGCTTTTTCAGCCACCACCACTTGCTGGGCCTGGGCGGTTTCAACGATGACCCGCGCGGCAGCCCAATCGACATTGGCGGCCTCGGCGGCGGCACCCAATTGCGCGGCACTGGCCGGTGAGGTGGTGGACGACGGCACGTCAGGAGACGAGCGGTCGGGTTTGGAGGAATCTGAACCTTGCATGGGGCGCGATTGTGCCGCGCCCGGCCAGGACGAGTGGGGCGCAGGGCCCCTCGATAATTCC
>JBIIVZ010000428.1:0-3046 GCA_044339175.1 Roseateles sp. | reverse complement strand
GAATAGTCAGCCATCGGCGGGCAACTGCAGGACAAGTTCCGGTCCCCCCAGACGTTGTCGACCCGGCCGACCGGCACCCAGTACTTCTGACGCCGCAAACCGGGCACCGGGAACGCTGCTTCTTCGCGGCTGTAGCCATGCGCCCAGTCGGCCTGCAACAAGCTTTCCGCCGTGTGGGGCGCGTTGACCAGCGGGTTGTCGGTGCACGTCCACACGCTGTCGGCCACCTTGGCAATCTCGGCACGTATCGACAGCATCGCGTCACAAAAGCGGTCCAGCTCGGCCTTTGATTCGCTCTCGGTCGGCTCCACCATCAAGACGCCGGCCACCGGGAAGGACAGCGTGGGCGCATGGAAGCCGTAGTCGATCAAGCGCTTGGCCACATCCTCGGCACCGATGCCGGTGGCCTCCTTCAGCGGACGAATGTCCAGAATGCACTCGTGCGCCACGCCGCCACCTTTGAGGGAAGGGATATTGCTGCAGAAGTGGATGGCGTAGGCATCGGCCAAGCGTGCGGCCACGTAGTTGGCCGACAGGATTGCGGTCTCGGTCGCGGCGGTCAGGCCATCGGCCGCCATCATCCGCACATACATCCAGCTGATCGGCAGCACAGCGGCATTGCCCAGGGGCGCGGCGGAAACCGCACCGATGCCGGTGAAGGACTCGATGCCGCCGGTGCGGTGCGCCGGCAGAAAAGCGACCAGGTCTTCGACCACGCAGACCGGGCCGACGCCCGGGCCGCCGCCGCCGTGAGGAATGCAGAAGGTCTTGTGCAGATTCAAGTGGCTGACATCGCCGCCGAACTCGCCCGGCGCGGCCACACCGACCAAGGCGTTCATATTGGCACCGTCCACATAGACCCGGCCGCCATGCGCATGCACCAGCGCGCAGATTTCCTTCACACGAATGTCGAACACGCCGTAAGTGGACGGGTAGGTGATCATGATGGCGGCCAGATGCGCGCTGTGCTGCTCGCATTTGGCTTGCAAATCGACTAGGTCGATGTTGCCGTCCTTGTCGCACTTCGTGACCACCACCGTCATGCCGGCCATTTGCGCCGACGCCGGGTTGGTGCCGTGGGCCGACTCGGGGATCAGGCAGATTTTGCGATGGCCCTCGGCCCGGCTTTCATGAAAGGCCTTGATGATCAACAGGCCGGCATATTCGCCCTGCGAACCGGCGTTCGGCTGCAGCGAAATACCGGCGTAACCGGTGGCTTGGCAAAGCCAGTCGCGCAACTGCCGATCCAGCAACTCGTAGCCCAGCAATTGCTCGCGCGGTGCAAACGGGTGGATGGCGGCGAACTCCGGCCAGGTGATCGGGATCATCTCGGCGGTGGCGTTCAGCTTCATCGTGCAGGAGCCGAGCGGAATCATCGACCGGTCCAGCGCCAAGTCCTTGTCCGACAGGCCGCGCAGATAGCGCAGCATCTCGGTTTCGGAGTGGTAGCGGTTGAAGACCGGATGCGTCAGATAGGGCGAGCTGCGCTGCAGCTCAGGCGGAATCAGGGAGGCAATGCCTTTTTCAAACGCGTCGAAACCGGGCACCGTTTTACCGGCGCAGAACACCGCCAGCAGCGCTTGCAGGTCGGCACGCGTGGTGGTCTCGTCGAGCGAGATGCTGATCGACTCCAGCGAAGCACGGCGCAAATTCATGCCGGCCGCCACCGCTGCGACCAGCAGCGCATCGGTCTTGCCGCCGGTGTGCACTTCCAGCGTGTCGAAGGCTGATTCATGCGCCAAAGCCCAGCTCAGCCCCTTCAACTTGTGTGCCAGCAGGGCGGTGTAAGAAGCAACTCGCTGAGCGATGCGCTTCAAGCCGACCGGGCCGTGGTAGACGGCATACATGCTGGCCACCACGGCCGGCAGGACCTGTGCGGTGCAGATGTTGGAGGTGGCTTTTTCGCGCCGAATGTGCTGTTCGCGCGTTTGCAACGCCAGCCGGTAGGCCGGTTTGCCGTGCACATCGATGCTGACGCCGACCAGTCGCCCGGGCAGGCTGCGCTTGTATTCGTCCTTGCACGCCATGTAGGCTGCATGCGGGCCGCCGCAGCCCATCGGCATGCCAAAGCGCTGGGTGTTGCCGACAACGATGTCCGCGCCTTGCTCGCCCGGCGCTTTGAGCAGCGTCAAGGCCAACAAATCGGCGGCCACCAGCAGCAGGCTGCCCTGCGCATGCAGCGCATCGGCGGCCGCTTGCAAGCCGCGCACGGCACCGTCTACACCGGGGTATTGCAGCAGCGCAGCAAAGCAATCGCTGCGGCCCGCGTCGGCCGCCGGCCCGACCTGAATCGTCAGGCCCAGCGGCTTGGCGCGGGTTTGAATCACTTCGAGCGTTTGCGGCAACACGTCGTCCGCGACGAACAAGGTGTGGCTTTTGCTCTTGCCCACCCGCAGCGCCAGCGTCATCGCCTCGGCGGCAGCCGTGGCTTCGTCCAGCATCGAGGCGTTGGCTATTGCCATGCCGGTCAGGTCGGTGACCATGGTCTGAAAGTTGACCAACGCCTCCATCCGGCCCTGCGAAATTTCAGCCTGGTAGGGCGTGTAGGCGGTGTACCAGGCGGGGTTTTCGAGAATGTTGCGCAGAATGACGCCGGGCGTCAGCGTGTCGTAATAGCCTTGGCCGATGTAGCTTTTCAGCACCTGGTTCTGCGCCGCCAACGTTTTCAGCTCGGCCAAGGCTTGCGCTTCGCTCACGGCCGGCGGCAATTGCATCGCTTGACCACGTTTGATGCTGGTCGGCACGACGCTTTCGATCAGCGCTCGGCGTGAGGCCGCCCCGATGACGGACAACATGACCGCTTCGTCGGCGGCATCCGGCCCGATGTGACGGGCATGGAACTCGGCCGCGTTTTCAAGCTCGGCGAGCGGCTTCAGGGTAGACATCAACATGGCGGTCCTCGGTAAGCTAAAAACGGTGCGCTATAACGATGCGCTGAAAAAATCAGCTGTTCTTGACCAGTTCGTCGTAAGCGGCGCTGTCCATCAAGCCGTCCAGCTCGGCCGCATTGGCCAGCTTGACCTTGAAGAACCAGCCCGCCTTGAGC
>JBIIVZ010000427.1:0-3047 GCA_044339175.1 Roseateles sp. | reverse complement strand
GCTTGGCCGTGCAGTGGGTCGCCGCTGCTGCTCAACACCGCCAGCAGCGGATAGCCTTGGCATTGCAGCGCCTGCAGCAGACGCGGCACTTGCTCAGGCAGCGGGTCGATCAGCACGCAGCGCCGGCCGGCCGCATCGGCCAGCAAATAGCAGCAAGCGCCGTCCAGCGTGAAGCGGGTGATGCCGTCCCCCACCGTGGGCAGGTTGTCTTGCGGGCTCAGGCAGTTTTGCCGCAGCGAATCGCCGCAAGCGCGGATGCGGGCACAGGCTTCGGCGATGAAGGCCTCGTCCACGGCCGGGCCGATCGACAAGCGCACCGCGCCGGCCGCTTGCCAATCGGGCAAGCCCATCGCTTGCAGCACGAAGCTGGGTTGCGCCGCCGCCGCGCTGCAGGCCGAGCCGCCGCTGATGCGCAACTCGGCCGCATCGAACAGGTCTTGCAGCAGCCGCGAGCTCAAACCCGGCACGGTGAAGTTCAGCGTGGTGGGCAGGCTCAAATGCAGCGGTGCGTTGAAGACGAGGCCGGGGAAGGCATCGCACAGCGCCTCGGCCAGCGCGGCGCGAAAGCGCGTCATCGTGGCGTGGTCGCGAAAGCTCTGGCCGTCTTCAAGTGCTTCCAGCACCGCGCCCAGGGCGGCGATGCCCGACATGTTTTCGGTGCCCGCGCGCAGGCTGCCCTCTTGTCCGCCACCCGCCATCAGCGGCGTGAACGGCGCGCCCTGGCGCACATAGAGCAGGCCGATGCCCTTCGGCGCGTACAGCTTGTGGCCCGAAAACGGCGCGTAATCGATGCGGCTGCCGGCTTGACCCGACACCAGACGCAGGTCGATCTTGCCCAGCGCCTGCACCCCGTCCACCAACCAGAAGGCCGGGCTGGCGGTCTCCAGCAACACGGCGGCGATGCCGGCCAGGTCGGAGATCACGCCGGTCTCGTTGTTGGCCGCCATCGTGCAGACCAGCCCGGCGCGCCCGGCGTGCTGGCGCAAGAAGTCGAGGTCATGGCGGCCCTGGCGGTCAACCGGGATGGCCTGCAGTTGCAAATTCAGGCCCAGCAACTGGTTCCAGTGCTTCAGCGCCTCGGGCACGGCCTTGTGCTCGGTGGCCCCATAAAGCAGCAGCTCGGCGCGCGGCCCGCCTGCGTTGTGCCGCTCGCGCAGCGCGTTCAGCGCCGACAGCACGGCGGTTTGTATGCCCTCGGTCGCCCCGCTGACGAACAGCAGCGCCCCGTCGCCGGTCGCCAGCAAGCGCTTGGCGCGTGCGCGGGCAGCGTCCATCAGCGCCCGTGCCTTCAGCCCGGTGCTGTGCACGCTGCTGGGGTTGCCGAAGTCGTCGGCCATCGCTTGCAGCGCCGCTTGTGCGGCCTGCGCCAGCACCGGGGTGGTGGCATTGCAGTCAAGATAAATTTCCATGCGATGTGTGGAGTGTTGGCGGCGGGCAATCGGGGCCACAACCCCAGGGCGGGGCGGTATCAGAGAGCCTGCCATGGTAACGAGGGCCCACCCCTACAATCCCGCAAACTCTTAAAACTAGGCCTTCACCGTGTCCGATCGTCTTGCCGTACTGCCTCAATATCTGATGCCCAAGCAGGCCATGACCCGGTTTGGGGGGCTGGTCGCCGGGTCCCGCATGGGCTGGCTGACGACCACCATCATTCGCCGTTTTGTGAAGCGCTACAACGTCAACATGGCCGAAGCGGCTAACCCCGACATCAGCAGTTACAGCAGCTTCAACGACTTCTTCACCCGCGCGCTGAAGCCCGGTGCCAGGCCGTTGGCCAGCGCCGCGCTGATCTGCCCGGTGGACGGCGCGATCAGCCAGTTCGGGGCGATTGCAGGCGACCAGATCTTCCAGGCCAAAGGCCACAGCTACTCGACCACGGCCTTGGTCGGCGGCGATGCAGAGTTGGCGGCGCAGTTCAAGGACGGCTCCTTTGCCACTCTCTACCTGAGCCCGCGCGACTATCACCGCATCCACATGCCCTGCGCCGGCCGGCTGCTGCGCATGATCCATGTGCCCGGCGAGCTGTTCTCGGTCAATCCGACCACGGCGCGCGGCGTGCCCGGATTGTTCGCCCGCAACGAGCGCGTCGTTTGCGTCTTCGAGGGCAAGGACGGTCCCTGGGTGCTGGTGCTGGTGGGCGCCACCATCGTCGGCAGCATGGCCACCGTCTGGCACGGCGTCGTCAACCCGCCCCGCCCCGGTCACCTGCGCAATTGGGATTACTCCGACCAGCGCCGGTTGTTGAAAAAGGGCGAAGAGATGGGCCGCTTTTTGCTCGGCTCGACAGTGGTGATGCTGTTCCCCAAAGCGGCGAGCGGCCCGCTGGCCTTCAACCCGAGCTGGCAGCCGGGCGGGGCGATCAAGTTGGGCGAAGCGATGGCCGAGCGCTGAGCGCTGAGCGCATCCCAGGTTCCTGGCGGTGCCCGGCGTTCGTGGCGACACGGCGTGCTCGCGAGTCCAGCCCTGCAGCCCCGACAGCGTTTCGTATTGCGCAAAATTTTGTTTCTTGAGGTGCGTGGTCGGCCTTTCGCGCCAGGGGGGCGCGTTGATCAAAGTGGCCGATCAAGCAGCTCGATGAATGCTCGTAGTGCCGGGCTGGTCTGACGTCGGCCGGGGTAGTAAAGCGCAAAGCCTGTGCTTACCGGCATCCACTCATTCAGACATTGCACCAACCGGCCTGCGCTCAGGTGCTGGCGTGCCTCGCACTCGTACACATAGGCGAAGCCGACACCGTCCAATGCGGCCGCCATCACCACGCTTTGGTCGTCGACTGTCAGTGGCCCCGCGACGTCCAGATTGAAGCGCTGACCATGCCGCTCGAAGTCCCAGCGGAACAGCGCACCACTGCCCAGGCGCTGCCGTACGCAAGGCCGGTCCAGCAGATCTTTTGGATGAGCGGGCGGGGCATGTCGCTGCATCAACGCTGGACTTGCAACGACGATGAATGGCTGTGGGCCGCCAATCGGCACCGCCACCATATCGCCCGGCAATCGCTCGGAGAAGCGCACGCCTGCGTCAAAGCCCTGCTCGACGATGTCGACCAAGCC
>JBIIVZ010000426.1:0-3062 GCA_044339175.1 Roseateles sp. | reverse complement strand
CCGCAGCCAAGTCTACTTTTTGGCGCGGGCGGTTCGGCCAGTCAGGACTCAGCGGCCAGTTGACTTCGGCCCATTCGGTGGCCGTGCTCGCCCGCTCGACCTGAACCAGCCCGCCCTGAACCAACTCGCCCTGAAGCAGCGCCACATAGCGCTTGTGCACCCGGCGCTCGGCAAAGTCCATGCTGAGCCGGCGCTGCATCTGCGCACCCCGGGCCAGCAACAGCAGGCCTGAGGTGGCCATGTCGAGTCGGTGCACGATCAAGGCGTCCGGGAACTGTTGCTGCGCTCGGTGAATGACGCAGTCTTGCTTGTCGGGGCCGCGGCCGGGCACGGACAACAGGCCGCCCGGCTTATTGATGATCAGCAGGGCGTCATTGGCAAACAGGACGCTCAGCTCGACCGACGGCGTGGGATTCAAAACCGATCGACCCAGCCCGATTGCACGGCCGACTGCGGGTTGCCACCGGCGGCGCGCACGGCGGCCAGCGCCGCAGCCCGGTCGTGGCCGAGGCTTTTCAACACGCAAGCCGCCACCGTGCCGGTGCGGCCGATGCCGGCGGCGCAATGCAAGAGCACTTGCGCGCCCTGGCGCAGGCTGTCGGTCAACTGGTCCACGCCGTGCCGAAATGCCGTCGGGTCGGCTCCCAACCCGAAGTCGCGCATCGGCAAATGTTGCCAGGCAAAGGGCAGGCCGCCTTCAGCAATCGCCAAGTGATAAGACGGTGACATTTGCGCCACTTCGGGCAGTGGGTTCAGGCAGACCACCAAGCTGATGCCGTTCAAGCGGGCTTCGGCCAAGAAGCCATTCCAGGACTCGAAGCGGCCGGGCATCGATTGCAGCCACAGCCGACCCGGGACTGTTCCCTGAACGGACTGACTCGTGGCTGCCAGCTTCAAGTCAGGTAGGGCGAGTGGTCTGAATGCCATGGTGTCGGAGCGGTGCGAGTGAATAAATAAAGAGACATTGTGCCGTGCGACCTCAAAGGAAGGTGGCGGGCACAACGGCACAATCCAGCGATGGAAAAAGTAGCTGCTGTCGTGATCGGTGCCGGGGTGGTGGGCTTGGCTGCTGGACGAGCGCTGGCGCGGCGCGGGCTTGAAACGCTGGTGTTGGAGCGCGCTTCCAGCATCGGCAGCGGTGTCAGCTCGCGCAACAGCGAGGTCATCCACGCTGGGCTTTATTACCCCGCCGGGTCGCTGAAGGCGCGGCTTTGCGTCAGCGGCCGCCAGCAGCTTTATGCGCATTGTGAAAGCCACGGTGTCGCCCACCGCCGCTGCGGCAAATTGGTGGTCGCCACCGATGCGGCGCAGTTACCCGGGCTGCGGGCGCTGGCCGAGCAAGCCGCCATCAATGGCGTGGACGATTTGCGCTGGCTCAGCCGTGCCGAGGCGCAGGCGCTGGAGCCAGCCCTCCAATGCGAAGCCGCCTTGCTGTCGCCGTCCACCGGCATTGTGGACAGCCACGGCTTGATGCTGTCCTTGCAGGCCGATCTGGAGGCCGTCGGCGGCGCGGTCGCACTGTGCTCGACCGTCCAACATTTGCGTCCTAGCGCTGACGGCTGGGTGCTGACCGTGCTGGCCGATGGGGTCGAGATGGAATTGCTGGCCGGCGTCGTCGTCAATGCGGCCGGTTTGTGGGCCCCGCAGGTGGCTGAACAGACGGCGGGTCTGACAGCGGCCGACCGGCCGACTGCGCATTTCAGCAAGGGTTGTTACTTCGCGCTGAGCGGGCGTTCGCCGTTCAGTCGCTTGATTTACCCCTTGCCGCAAGGCGCTTGGCTGGGCGTGCATTTGACGCTGGACATGGCCGGTCAAGCACGCTTCGGGCCGGATGCGCAATGGCTGGACGGCATCGACAGTCCGGAACAACTGGACTACCGGGTCGACCCGGCGCGTGCCGAGGCGTTCTATGCCGATGTGCGCCGCTACTGGCCGGGCTTGGCCGACGCGGCGCTGCAGCCGGCTTACAGCGGTGTGCGGCCTAAAATTCACGGTCCCGCGCAGCCGGCACCGGACTTCCGCATCGACGGCCCGGCCCAGCACGGCCACACCGGGCTGGTCAACCTGCTGGGCATCGAGTCCCCCGGCTTGACCAGCAGCTTGGCACTGGCGCAAGAGGTCATGGTGCGGTTGGCGCTGTAGTCGCCGCTTTGGCTTGACTAGCAGTTACGCAAAACCGCCCAAGCTCCTAGCTGGAACAATTTTGCGTCAGTCCTATTGATGTTCAGTGATGGGCGCGGCGGTTGCGGCGTCCTGCCAGCGCCCGTCCAGCAGCAGTTGATAAGGGCGAAAGCCGATCTTGTAAGCCATTTTCTGGCTGTCGGCGATCCAGTAGCCCAGATACAAATAAGCCAGCTGCAAGTCACGCGTCTGCTGCATTTGCCACAGGACGTTGTAGGTGCCGTAACTGCTGCCCGGTTCAGGCTCGTAAAAAGTGTAGACCGCCGACAGGCCGTCGCTGAGGATGTCCAGGATGGAGACCATCTTCAGCCGGCTCGTGCCGTCCGGCTGCGGCTCGCGGAACTCGACCAAGCGCGAGTTGATGCGGCTTTGCAGCAAGAACTGCGTGTATTGATCGATGCTGTCGTGATCCATGCCGCCGCCCGAATGGCGGCTGTCCTGGTAGCGCAAATAGAGCTCGTAATGCTCCTGCGTGTAGCCCAGTTGCAGCACCTTGGTTTGCAGACCTTGATGTTGCACCCAGGCGCGGCGCTGGCTGCGCGACGGCTTGAAAGACTCGACCGGGATACGCATCGACACGCACGCCTTGCAGGCATCGCAGTGCGGCCGATAAGTGAACAGGCCGCTGCGCCGAAACCCGAGCCCGACCAGTTGGGAATAAGCGTCGGTGTGGATCAAGTGGCTGGGTGTGGCGACCTGCGAGCGCGCTTGCCGGTTCAGCAAGTAGCTGCAGGGGTAGGCGGCGGTGGCATAGAACTGCAACTGCGCCAGCGGGAGTTCTTTGGGGTGAGTCACGACACGATGGGCCGTAGTTGCGTCCACAGCGCCGGATGGAAGCGCCAAGCCGCCGGTGCGGGTTGGGCCAGGGCTTTCGACAAATG
>JBIIVZ010000425.1:0-3069 GCA_044339175.1 Roseateles sp. | reverse complement strand
GGATTACCTGCAAAGGACGCGTGGCTGGCGACTCCGCCACTGCGGTGCGTCAACACCCCGCTTTGCACGGCCGCGCCCACGGCATTGGCCGAATTGACCGTATCCAGCCCGACCGTGCCGGTGATGGACAAGCTACTCGGGATGACCACCGCCAACGCCGCCGCCGGCCCAAGCAACAACCCAGCAGACACCAGCACCGCTTTCGTCAAGCATCGTTTCATGGTCGATCTCCGGAGAAATTCAGGGCAGTCATGGCACCCCGCCACGTCACCTCGTCAGCGGGTCTGCCTTCGACGCGAGACCCCTCCGCGACCGATTTTCAACAGCTCGCCTGGCCTGGCGTTGAGGTCGATCAATCGCTGATCAGCTGAACCAAACCGGCAGTTCAACCGGGCCAAGCGTGGCGTCGTTGACCGGCTCGCACTGCCCATCTCCCCATCTCCCCATCTCCCCCAGATCACAGTTCACCGGTCACCGGTCAGGCCGGCGCGCTGCGGTGCAAGAGCCATCAGTCCGGCGTGCCGATCTTGTCCTGGGTCTGGGTGTCGAAGTCGCTGGCCTCGTGACGCTCCAGCAACTGGCTGGCCGGTTCACCAAAGGCCCGGTTGACCATGCGGCCGCGCTTGACGGCCGGACGCTCGGCGATTTGCCGGGCCCAGCGCTGCACATTCAAATAGCTTTCAACCTGCAAGAACTCAGCGGCGTCGTAGAGGTGACCCAGAGCCAGCGCGCCATACCAGGACCAGACCGCCATGTCGGCAATCGTGTAGTCGTTGCCGGCCAGATAGGGGCTGTCGGCCAAGCGGCGGTCCAGCACGTCAAGTTGGCGCTTGACCTCCATGGCGAAGCGGTCGATCGGATATTCGAATTTGCTTGGCGCGTAGGCGTAAAAATGGCCAAAGCCGCCGCCCAGATAAGGTGTGCTGCCCATCTGCCAGAACAGCCAAGCCATGCATTCGGCGCGGCCGGCGGCATCGGTCGGTATGAACGCGCCAAACTTTTCGGCCAGATACAGCAGGATGGCACCCGACTCGAACACACGAATCGGCTCCGGCCCGCTGCGGTCCAGCAAGGCCGGGATTTTGGAGTTGGGGTTGACGGCGACAAAGCCGCTGCCGAACTGCTCGCCCTTGTTGATGCGGATCAGCCAAGCGTCGTACTCGGCACCGCTGTGGCCCAGCGCCAGCAATTCCTCCAACATCACTGTGACCTTGACGCCATTCGGCGTGGCCAGCGAGTAGAGCTGCAGCGGATGGCGACCGACCGGCAACTCCTGGTCATGCGTGGCCCCCGCAACGGGACGGTTGATGCTGGCGAACTGCCCGCCATTTTGCTTGTCCCAGGTCCAGATCTTGGGCGGCGTGTAAGTGGCGGATGCATCGGTCATAGGGTGAGTTCCAGAGTTTGAGTGTGGTGACGCAACGACAGGGTGCGCCTTCATCACCAAAAGCACTTTAAGGGAAATGCCGAATCGGCACCGTCCTCAGGCCTTGGCACGGCGCGCGACACCAAGCCCCAAAGCGTGATGTGATCAGGCATGCCCGGATCGCCACCCCAGCGTCGTCGTTCCGCCTTGTCGTGCAGGCGTACTGTCTTCGGCGTCATGCCTGGCTGAGCACATTTTGCGTAAGTCCTGTGACGGTAGGAAATGAACAGCCCCTGCTTGCACCGCTAAAGTGGAGTTACTGTTTACCTGAGTTCAACCATCAAGCCGCCATGTCCACTGCAATTCAATCGGCCGTCGTGAAAACGCCCTCGCTGGCCATCATCGTTCCGGTCTTGAACGAAGCGCCCACGCTGGCGGCGCGGCTGGCCGATCTGCAGCGCTTCACTGCACGGGGCGTGCAGCTGGTGGTGGTGGACGGCGGCAGCGACGACGCAACGCTGACGATTGCACGGCAATTCACAGCAGCAAGCTCGGCGCACAGCAACGACAACGACAACAACAAGCAGGCCGATCTGATCCTGCAAGCGCCGCGCGGCCGGGCGGCGCAGATGAACGCGGGCGCGGCGGCTTGCAGCGCGACAGTCCTGCTGTTCCTGCATGCCGACACGGTGTTGCCCAACGACGCAAATCTGTTGGTGCTGGCCGCTTGCAACGGCCGCCATGGCTGGGGCCGTTTTGATGTGCGCATCGACAGCCGGCGGCCGCTGCTGCGGCTGGTCGGGGCGCTGATGAATTGGCGCTCGCGCTGGACCGGCATCGCCACCGGCGACCAGGCGATTTTTATGCGCCGATCGTTGTTTGAGCAGCTTGGCGGCTTCCCGGCGCAAGCGTTGATGGAAGACATCGCGATGACGCGGGCGCTGAAGCGCTGCGGCCCACCGGCCTGCTTGAGCGCCCGCGTCAGCACCTCGGCGCGGCGCTGGGAGCAGCACGGCGCTTGGGCCACCATCTGGCTGATGTGGCGCTTGCGAGCGGCGTATTTTCTAGGTGCCGACCCAGCCAAACTGGCACTGCAATATGGCTACCCTAAAGCCGATGTCTGAGCAAACCCTGATGCAGATCGCCATTCTGGCCAAAGCGCCGATCGCTGGCTGGGCCAAGACCCGGCTGATTCCGGCGCTGGGTGCAGCAGGTGCTGCGCGGCTGCAGCGCCAGTTCACCCGCCAAGCGGTCCACACCGCGCAGACCGCAGCGCTGGGTCCGGTGACGCTGTGGTGCGCGCCGCAGGTCGGCCACCGTTTCTTCCGCGCGCTGCAACGCACGAGCGATCTGCGCTGCCGGGCCCAGCCCGATGGCGATCTGGGCGAGCGCATGCACAGCGCCTTCCGGCTGCACTGCGCGGACAGCCCGCTGCTGTTGATCGGCACCGACTGCCCGGCGCTGCGGCCTGAGCATCTGCACCGAGCCGCCGAAGCCCTGGGCGGAGGTGCCGACGCGGTGTTCATCCCCGCAGAAGACGGCGGCTATTGTCTGGTGGGCTTGCGACAGCCTCAGCCCGCGCTGTTCCTGGCCATGAGTTGGAGCCACGACGGGGTCATGAGCGAGACCCGCCGCCGCGCCGCCGCGCTGGGCTTGACACTGTGCGAGCTGGCCCCGCTGTGGGATGTGGACTTGCCGGCGGA
>JBIIVZ010000043.1:0-10795 GCA_044339175.1 Roseateles sp. | reverse complement strand
CGCCGAGCTTGGGGCGGGCATCGAACAGCGTGACGTCGTGGCCGCGCCGCGCCAAGCCGTGGGCGGCCGCCAAGCCAGCCGGGCCCGCGCCGACCACGGCGACCTTCTTGCCGGTGGCCGCCGCGCGAGTGAATAACGGCGGGTTTTGCGGGGATTCTGGCTGGGCGAAATAGGCGTCGGTGGCGAAGCGCTGCAGCAGGCCGATCTCGACCGGCTTGCTTTCTGCGGTGTTGCGCACGCAGGCTTGCTCGCACAACATTTCGGTCGGGCAGACGCGGGCGCACATGCCGCCCAGCGGGTTGGCCAGCAGAATCGCCTGCGCCGCGCCGCGGTTGTTCTCTTGTGCAATGCGCTGGATGAAGCTGGGGATGTCGATGCCGGTCGGGCAGGCGGTGATGCAGGGCGCGTCGTAGCAGTAATAGCAGCGCTCGGCCTCCACCAGCGCCTGCGCGCGGTTCAGTGGCGCATGCGCATCCGAGAAGTTGCTGGCGTACTGCTCGGGCGGCAAGCGGCCGGGGTGTACGCCGGGCTGGTTCTGGTCCATGTGGGGCTCCTGGATGACACTTTGCGAAGACTGTTGCTCTGTATTGAATTGCGGTGATGCCGCAACCCAATGAATAATTTACCAACTGGTAAAAATTGTCCACCCAGTAGATTCCCGCATACCTATTTACTGCGCCTTTGGATTTGTCTAGGACAAAATACGCCCACCTTTCCCCAGCACGATGTCCAACAAAATGTTACTCATCGCTAAATCCGAGCTTGATGCTTCCGCCTGCACCAGCCCGGCGCAAATTACCGATCCCTGCGCGATGGATGCACCAGCAACTGCCGCCGAAGCTGCCGCTTTGGTGCCCAAACCGCGTGCCGCGCGCTTGCTCAAGGAGGCCGGCATCTGCGCCGAAGCGGAGCGCCAGTTCGCTCAGTTCGGTTTTGAAGGCGCTTCGCTGGAGCTGATCGCGGCGGCATCCGGCCTGAGTCGCCACAATCTGTTGTATTACTACGCCAGCAAAGAGGTGCTTTACCGCAAAGTGCTGGACGACGTGCTGACCGAATGGTTGGCCCGCATGGCCGGTATCGTCAGCGGTGCCGACCCGGCAGCGGCGATGCGCGACTACATTGCCGCCAAATTGCGCTACTCACGCGAACGTCCGGCCGGCTCCCAAGTGTTCGCGCGCGAGGTGATGGCCGGGGCACCGCGCTTTCGCGATGCGATCGAGGCTCGGGTGCTGCCGGCCTTGCAGGCCGATGTGCTGATCTTCGAAGGCTGGGCGCAAGCCGGGCTAGTGAACCGGCTCGACTTCCGCCACCTGATGTTCACCATCTGGGCCAGCACCCAGGCCTACGCCGATCAAGCGCCGCAGTTCGCCATCCTGCTTGGCAAACCGGCGCTGGAGGCGACAGATTTTGCTGCCGCCGAAACGCTGATCACGCAGTTGGTACTGGGCAGCTTGCTCAAGCCCGCGCAGTAGCGGGAGCTCGCCCTGGTCAGACCTCAGCGCTCCCGCGCTGCGCCGCCCCAGCCGACTTGCGAAGGCGCAGCCCCAGCCCCAGCCAAGCCAAGCCGCTGACCATCAAGGCCAATGCGCCGGGTTCAGGCACGGCAGTGACTGTCAGTCCGTTGAAAAAGACGAAAGATGTGGCGGGCCCCAGCGGAGCGCCGACCGGCAGGAAATCCAGCGCCAGTCGGCCGGCGAATGTAGGGGGCACCGGCAGTTGTGTCGAAGCGGTGATGAAGTCGCCAATGCCGGCTTGGGTCTCGATCCAGAACAGACGTACGTTCACCAGTTGATAGCCGTTGGCCGCGAACCCGCTCAGGTTGTGCGTGCCACTGGCTGAAGAGGGCTCGGCACCCAGTTGGAAGAAGTCGACCGGCGTGCTGAAACTCGGCACGCTGGGGAGGTCGTTGCCTACCGCCGCATAGCCGCTCGGGTCAGTGAACGAGCGCCCGTCAACGCTGCCCTGCAGCAGCTTCAGCGTGCCGTTGTAAATGGAGGACCCGTTGCTGCCTATCGACGTGAACGGCATTGCCGGGTCGTAATCAAACGACCCTGAGGCGGTGGCGTTGGACGCGAAAAGGCTGAGCGGCCCGGGGCTGCCAAACGGTGTCTCTGCCGTCGTGAAACGGTAGCTGCCAGGCACCGCGAGCGCTGCCGTGGTGCACAGGGCGCAGAGTGCGCTGGCTGCCGCCAACAGCACGGGGTGGGCAAGTGTTGAGACGGGTTGCTGCATGGGGTTGGACATTCGAGTGCCTCCGGTCGGTCGTGAGTCCCTACCTTAGAAGCGCTTCGAGTCGCGCGATTGCGCCTGCGCAAGCGTCAGGGGTGGCGGGGTGAAGTGCTCGGGCACCGACCTTGCTCTGCGGGTTTGAGCTTGCGAGACAATCGAGGCATGCAAATCTCAGATCTCGAATCTCGCCCGGCGGGCTTTCAACGCGTCAGCGCGGCCTTGGCCGCCAAGCAGCATGGCCATGCGCCGCGCTGGTTGGAAGTGGCGGCGCGCACCTCGCAAGAGGCGGCCGAGGCGCTCGGTGTCAGCTTGGGGCAGATCGCCAAATCGGTGGTGTTCCGGCGCAAGAGCGACGGGGCTGCCGTTTTGGTGATTACCTCGGGCGACCGTCGGGTAGACGAGAAAAAGCTGTTGCCGCACACCGGGCCGCTGGGCCGAGCGGACGCCGATTACGTCAAAGCGATGACCGGCTTTGCCATCGGCGGGGTCTCGCCGCTGGGTTTTGCACCGGCCGACGGCGCTGCGCTGCCCTTGCTGTTCGTGGACCGCGAGCTGTTTCGGTTCGAGCTGATTTGGGCCGCAGCAGGCCACCCGAACGGCGTGTTCTGCATGACGCCTGAGCAGTTGCAATCCTTGACTGGAGCGCCTGTCATCGACGTGGTGCAGCAGACATGAGCGCGCCTGTACCGGTACTGGCACTGGTCAAATCACCTTGCACCAATGTCTGCCAGATGCATCAGCCGACCGGCTGGTGCGAGGGTTGCGCCCGCACGATTGCAGAAATCATCGCTTGGTCGAAAGCCAGCGAAACCGAGCGCAGGGCCGTGCTGGCCCTGCTGCCGGCCCGCCGCACATTGTTGCTGGACGCCGGTATTTTTACTGCCGCTGAACCGTCCGATCATCCTTGAAACCCGTCACCAGACCCACCATGAAACATTTGCGTTTTTACTTTGACCCGATCTCCCCCTACGCCGCGCTCGCTTTTGAGCGTCTGCCCGAAGCGTTGGCTGGCTGCAGTTACAGCGTCGAGTACCAACCGATCCTGTTCGCCGCGCTGTTGCATGCGCTGGGTCAAAAAGGCCCGGCCGAAATCGAGCCGAAGCGGCAGTGGACCTTTCGGCAGGTGGCGTGGGCGGCCCATCAATTGAAGATTCCGTTGCAAGTGCCGGTCCAGCATCCGTTCAACCCCTTGCCGCTGTTGCGTCTGGCCTGCGCGTGTGCGCCAGCGGGCGGCACGCCGAACCGCTTGGCGGTGGAGCGCATCTTTCATCATGTCTGGCGCGGCGAGGGTGCCGATGCGAACGACGCCCAACGTTTGGCCGCTTTGACGCTGGAACTGGCACCGCAGCGCGACCCGGCCAGCGAAGCGGTCAAGGACGGCTTGCGCACCGCCACCGAAGAGGCGCTGAAAGCGGGCGTCTTCGGCGTGCCGACGATTGAAGTGGACGGCCGTTTGTTCTGGGGCTTGGACGCCTTGGACATGGTGGCGGCCTATTTGCGCGGCGACCCATGGTTCGAGCAAAGCGACTGGGCCGATGCCGCCCGCCCGCGTCCAGGAGTAAGGCGAGCTCAAGCGTAAATTCAAGTTGGGCCGCATATTTCCCGCCCAGTATTTACCCTCGTCGCGCTTGATATTTCGTATTGTGAAATATTAAACGAGGGTTGCAGCTAGGTTTGTCAGCCAGCGTTCAGCGCGGCGTCAGATAGAGGTCAGAGGGGTCTTTCATAGTTCGCTCATGGATTACCGGTCGGTGATTCTCAAGCAAATCAATGGAGACTCCTCAACATGGCAACTGCAACAGCAGTGCCCACCAACACGCCAATGACGGGCGAAGAGAAGAAAGTCATCTTCGCTTCCTCGCTGGGCACCGTGTTCGAGTGGTACGACTTTTATCTGTATGGTTCGTTGGCGGCCATCATCGCCAAACAGTTCTTCTCGGGACTGGACCCGCAAGCCGCGTTCATCGCGTCGCTGCTGGCTTTTGCTGCGGGCTTCATCGTGCGTCCGTTCGGCGCGCTGGTGTTCGGCCGTTTGGGCGACATGATCGGCCGCAAATACACGTTCTTGGTGACCATCCTGCTCATGGGTGCGTCGACCTTCATCGTCGGCATCTTGCCGTCCTACGCCTCGATTGGCATTGCTGCCCCGATCATCTTGATCGCCCTGCGCATGTTGCAAGGCCTGGCTTTGGGTGGTGAGTACGGCGGTGCCGCCACTTATGTGGCCGAGCACGCGCCTCGCAACAAGCGCGGCGAATACACCTCCTGGATTCAAACGACGGCAACGCTGGGCTTGTTCTTGTCGCTGATGGTCATCCTGGGCACCCGCACGCTGATCGGTGAAGAGGCCTTTGCGGACTGGGGCTGGCGTGTGCCGTTCCTCGTATCGATTCTGCTGCTGGCTGTCAGCGTGTGGATTCGCTTGTCGATGAACGAGTCGCCCGCGTTCCAGAAGATGAAGTCGGAAGGCAAGACCTCGAAGGCACCGTTGACCGAGTCCTTCGGTCAGTGGAAGAACCTGAAGATCGTCTTGCTGGCACTGTTCGGTCTGGTCGCCGGTCAGGGTGTGGTTTGGTATTCGGGCCAGTTCTATGCGTTGTTCTTCCTGACCAGCGTGTTGAAGGTGGACAACGCGACGGCCAATATCCTGGTGGCGGTGTCCTTGCTGCTGGGCACGCCGTTCTTCGTGATCTTCGGCACGCTGTCGGACAAAATCGGTCGTAAGCCCATCATCATGTTGGGCCTTCTGCTGGCCATCGTCACTTACTTCCCGCTGTTCAAGGCCTTGACGAATGCCGCCAATCCTGACTTGGCCAAAGCTCAAGCAACCGCACAGTTGACGCTGACGGTCGACATGTCGACTTGTTCGTTCCAGGGCAGCCCGATTGCTCGTGAAGTCGACTTCACCAGCAGTTGCGACATCGCCAAGCGTGCCCTGGCCCTGTCTTCGGCCAGCTATGAAACCCTGCCGGGCCCAGTGGGTTCAGTGGCGGTGGTCAAGATTGGCGAGAAGGTCGTCAATGGCCTGAACGCCGTGGTCTTGCCGGGCGGCTTCAAGTTCGATGAAGCCAGCGTCAAGGGCATTGCTGCTTTCAAGAAGGAATTGGCCGATGCGATGAAGGCTGCCGGTTATCCGGCCAAGGCCGACCCCGCCAAGGTCAACAAGCCGATGGTGGTGGGCATTCTGTTCATCTTGGTGCTGTACGTGACCATGGTGTACGGCCCGATTGCTGCGGCGCTGGTGGAAATGTTCCCGACCCGCATTCGCTACACCTCAATGAGCCTGCCGTACCACATCGGCAACGGCTGGTTCGGCGGTTTGCTGCCTTCCATCACCTTTGCGATGGTGGCGCAGAACGGCAACATCTATCACGGCCTCTGGTACCCGATCGGTGTGGCCGCCATGACCCTGGTCATCGGCATGCTGTTCATCAAGGAAACCAAAGACATCGATATTTACGCCGACGACTGAGTCGCTCGCTAGCCAAACCTGCGGTCGCTGACCGCAGGTTCAATGGCTCGCAAATTCAAGCAGGGGCAGCGCTAGCGCTGCCCCTGCTTTTTTGCGCCCACCGTCAGGGTGAAGACGGATGAGCTGGAATGAAGCACTGGATCAGCGGCCATCGACCGGCAGCAGGGCCAGTTGCCCCGGCCCCGCCGCCTGCGCGACCTGAGCGCGCTCGGCCGGCGCTTGGTCAGGATCGATGAACACGAGCAAAAAGGCGTAGTTCTCCGGCAGCGCTTGATGGCTATCGCAACTCAGTTGCCGAACAGCTCGCTTGATGGCCTTGGAATACTCACGTGGACCGCCCTTGGTGCTCACGTCACTGACCTCCTTGCCGGTCAATTTGAAGTCCACCCGCACTTGGCCCGTGGCCTGATAAAGGAACCACTGCGTCGCCAGCGCTTCCTGAAGGTTCACCCCGATGTTCTGGCAAGTTTGCGTCACGTTGAATTTGACGATCTCGCCGACCTTCTGCCCGCTCACATTGACACGGTCAGCGGTTTCAGGCTCGGTCGTTTGTGCGGCAGCAAAGCTCGATAGCAGAGCCAGAGCCAAACTCAAATAATGCTGCCGCAAAGGCAATGAAAAGGTGTTCATGAGCTACTCCGTCGAGGGATGGATGTCAGCCCGTTCGTTCAGCAACTCGAAAATTGGCTTGAGCGAAAAGACCTCCAGCAACATTAGTCGCCGAATCCCGACATCGCCATTCAACCAATGGCTGAGCCAGATGGCCAGGGCCTCGCTGCCACCGGGCGCTGGTGCGGGTCAGCGCACCTGATCTGATGGTGTCCGGCGCGAAAGCATCGACATGGAGGTACGAGCTTGAGCCAAGTTCCCAGCGCAGCGCCCTGTGTCGTGGCCTAGGCTCCAGGCCACACAGGCCACACAGGCCACAAGCATTTTTCATTCCCTCGCGGGCCAGATGCGTAGCCGCAGGTCGGGAGGGAGCGCTTTCAAGAATCCAGCTCTGTTGGGTTGTCAAAACGCAGACCCAGCTTGGCTGCCATCACCACGGCCTGAGTGCGTGTGGTGACATGCAGTGCACGCAAGACGGCCGAGGTGTGCACCTTGACCGTGCTGAGCGACAGCGCCAACTCGCGGCAGATCAGCTTGTTCGATTTACCTTGCAAGATCAGGTGCAAAACCTCGGTCTGGCGCGGACTCAGCCCCAGCTCGCTCGGACGCTTGCCCATGGCCGTCATCAGATGCTCATGCGCGGCATGGAACTCATGACTTTGATGGGCTTCAAGAGCTTCGCGGGCTTCATGAGCTTCACGCACTTCACGCACTTGCCTGATGCCATCGGCGGCAGCGGTTTCAGCGCGCTCGGCTGCTGGCTGGGCGAGCGGTTTTGTCTTCGCAGTCATCCCGGCGCGACCGGTTAAAAATACCGATGGAGGCAGGTAGATGCCCTTGGCCAGAACCAAGTGCAGTGCTTGAACCAGGATGGCGGCACTGGAGCTTTTGGGGATGAAACCCATGGCTCCGGCATCCAGTGCAAGCAGTACGGTGTCGAGGTCTTCGGACGCTGCCAGTGCCACCACCGGAATGTCGGGGTAGCGTGCGCGCAGCAGGGCAATGCCGTCCAGACTCGACAGGCCGGGCAAGCCCAGATCCATCAAGATCAACTCAGCCTGGCCGACCTGCTCGGAGGATTGAGCCAATTGATCCATCGCCTCCTCGCAGCTTGCGGCCTCGCTGATGACGATCTCCTGCATCAGCGAGCGCAGCAGCAGGGCGACGCCTTCTCGGAACAGCCGGTGATCGTCAATCAATAGAACTCTCATCGCATGGACCCCCTTGTCAGGCCGGCCGCTTTGGCTTGCTGCGCCGCCGCCGCTGTCCATGCGACTCGACCCTCGCCCAAGCTGCTTGAGCCACTTGAGCTGCTGATTTTCACTCCGCAGTGGATGGGAATGTGTCGATGCAGGTGTATTTCTCCCCTTAATTTCGAGCTGAATTGCCAAGCGGCGGCGAACTTGTCGGCCTTGGTGGCTGCGCCCGCTGCGGCCTGTGCAACTGATGCCGCTGGCTGGTGAGGCACCTGTGCAATGTGTTCGCTCAGCAGTTGAAGCGTACTGATCTGCAGGTTTGAGCGTGTAGCCGCACGGCACAATCTCACCCATGTCAGAGATCAAAAAACCTAAAGCGGCCGACCAACGGCGCTTGCAAATGGCCGACATTGCCCGCTTGTCGGGGGTGTCGGTGTCGACCGTATCGAGGGCTTTGGCCGGCAGCAGCTTGGTCAACGAGGAGACGCGGCTGCGGGTGGCCGAGTTGGCGCGTTCGTTGAACTACCAGGTCAACTTGGGCGCGCAAAACTTGCGTTTGCAGAAAAACCGCACGGTGGCGGTTGTGGTGCCCTATGACGCACAGTCGCGTCAGCACATCTCGGACCCGTTTTTCTTGTCCATCGTCGGCGCGATTGCCGATGCGTTGACCGAGCTGGGCTTTGACATGCTGTTGTCGCGCGTCGATGCAGACCATTTGGACGCGGCGGCGCAGGCGGTCGATTCCGGCAAGGCGGTCGGTTTGCTGATCATTGGCCAATGGCGGCATCACGACCAGTTGAACGAGTTGGCCGCCCGCAAGCTGCCGGTGGTGGTGTGGGGCGGGCAGATGGCGCAGCAGCTGTATTGCAGCGTCGGTGGTGACAACGTGCTGGGCGGGCGGCTGGCGGCCGAGCATTTGCTCCGCTCGGGCTGTCGCAAGCTGGCCTTTCTGGGCGATGCAGATCTGCCCGAGGTGATGTTGCGGCGCGCTGGTTACTGGGCTGCTTTGGCCGCTGCCGGCATGGCACCGCAACCGGCGCTGGAGCTGGCGGCACCATTCGAGGTGGGCGCGGCGCGGCTCGCGATGGAGGCATTTTTTGCCAGCCATCTGGAAATTGACGGTGTGGTCGCGTGCAGCGACTTGTTGGCTTTGCAAGCCATTCAGGTGCTGCGTGCGCTGGGTCGTGCGGTGCCCAGTGACGTTCAGGTGATCGGTTATGACGACATGCCGCTGGCCGCCTACTGCGATCCGCCGTTGACCAGCGTGCATCAGCCGGTGGCGGCGGCCGGCGTGCAACTGGTGCAAGCGCTGATGCGCTTGATCGACGGCGAGGCGGTGGCTCCGAGCACCTTGCCGGTTCATTTGGTCACGCGTGAGAGTGCTCCTGCCTTGACTTGAGCGGCACACCTGGCAGTTTTCCCCGGCGTTTTCTGGGGGTTGCAATTGTTTGCAACAAATTCACGGTTTGTGGCTGTCACCCTTATGGATGCTGTTGTTTTTACAGGTTTACCCTGACTTGCAATCGATTGCAAAGAATTTGAAAAAATCACACAATGGTGCCAACGCAGCGAATTCGGTGCAGCGCTCCCCAAAGTGAGGCGGAGCCAGCCGGCACCGGAGCGGCGTTCAAGAGAACCCAAGATCACCACCACGACCGTTATCGGCGCGCTCAGCCCAGGCCAGCGCCCACCAGGAGACAAGATGCAAGACCGTTCACTGACCTCATTACGTCCCAATTTTTTGAAGGCCACGCCGCTGGCTTTCGCATTGGCTCTGGCGTTTGGCCCTGCCGTCGCTCAGGCCCAGCAGACGGCCCAGCAAGCGGCCGAGCCGACCCAAGCGGCCGAGCCCGCCCGTGACGGCCTGAAGCTCGAACAAGTGGTGGTCACCGGTTCTTCCACCCGCACCTCCAAGATGAAGCAGAGCTTGTCCGTCAGCACGATGGACAGCGAGCAAATCAGCAAGTCCGGTGCGACCAACGCGGCCGAGTTGCTGCGCTCGGTGCCGGGCGTGCGCTCGGAATCATCCGGCGGCGAAGGCAATGCCAACATCACCGTGCGCGGCGTGCCCTTGTCGGCCGGCGGTTCACGTTATGTGCAGATCCAGGAAGATGGCCTGCCGGTGCTGCTGTTTGGCGACATCGCTTTTGGCACGTCCGACCAGTTCCTGCGCGCCGACTACAACACCGAGCGGCTGGAAGTGGTGCGCGGCGGTTCGGCCTCGACGCTGGCCAGCAACTCGCCAGGCGGCTTGATCAACTTCATCAGCAAGACCGGCACCGAGAAGGGCGGCAGCATCGGACTGAGCGCCGGACTGGACCGCAGTCTGTGGCGCATGGACGCCGACTACGGCGGCTCGCTGGGCAACGGCACCAGCTTTCACATCGGTGGCTTTCAGCGCCAGGGTGAGGGCGGCCGGCCCACCGGTCAGACGCTTGAAAACGGCGGCCAGATCAAGGGCAACATCACCCAGAAGCTGGACAACGGCTATGTGCGCTTGAGCTTCAAGTCGCTGGACGACAAGACGCCGTCCTTCCTGCCCGTGCCGGTCACCGTCAGCAACGGCCAGATCCAGCAGATTCCCGGCATCGACCCGCGTACCGCCTTCTTCATCACGCCCAGCCTGAGCCGCGATGTCAGCTTCAACAAGGACGGTGGCTACACCAGCACCGCCACCCGCGACGGTCTGCATGTGAAGTCGCAAGCGCTCGGCTTCGAGGCCGGGTTTGATCTGGGTAACGGACTCAGCGTGGATGAGAAGTTCCGCAAGTCCAGCAATTCGGGTCGCTTCGTGGCCTTGTTCCCCTCGGACAATGGCAGCAACGGTACGGCCAAATCGTTCAGCGGCGTGTTGTTCAACACCTCCCTGGACAATCTGGACAACACCTTCAACGATCTGAAGTTGACCCAGGTGATCAAGTCCGGTGAGGTCAAGACGACGCTGGTCGGTGGTTTCTTCTACGGCACGCAAAACGTCGCGCAGACCTGGTTCTGGAACCAGTACAACCTGACGATGAGCGGCACCAACTCGCAAGTGGTCAACGCAGCGGGTCAGCCTTCGACAGCACCGGTCGGCCAGGGCTGGACCACCTTTGGCGGCTGCTGCACCCGCACCTGGGATGTGCAGTACACGCAGACTTCGCCCTATGTGGCGACCACGGTGGAGTTGGGCAGCTTGATCATCGACGGCAGCCTGCGCCGCGACGAGCAAAAAGCACGCGGCTTCACCTTGAACGGCGACAACGTGGCCAAGACCTGGGACGCGGCCAGCCAGAAAATGGTGAACTAC
>JBIIVZ010000424.1:0-3079 GCA_044339175.1 Roseateles sp. | reverse complement strand
GTGGCGTGCACCAAGATGGGCAAGAGCGCCAGTACAGCCGCAGCCGGGCCCTTGGTCAGCAAGGCGAGCGCCAATCCGAAGGCCAGCCATCGCCCGGCGCGCGTGCGCGCGAGGCCCTCGGCCTGCAGAGCCCGCCACCAAGCGGCGTGAACCCACAACACCGTCGCCGATAAAGTGGCATCGGTCATCACCGCGCCGGCACTGACAAAAAACAAGGGGCTCAGGGCCAACAACACCAGTGCCACGCAAACCTGCATTCGGGACAAAGTACCCGCCAGCATCCAGGCCAAAGCACCCAAAGCTCCCACACTCCACAGCAGGGCCGGCAACCGGGCGGCCCACGCGCTGACTCCAAACAGTTGTAGAGCCAAAGCCTGACCCCAAGTGGCCAAAGGTGGCTTGGCCCAGAACACCTCGGTGGGTGTGACGTGCGGGCTGAGCCAGTCGCCCAGGACCACCATCAAACGGGCAATTTCTGCGTAGCGCGCCTCGGTGTGATCGGTCAGTGGTACGGCATCCAAGCTCAGCAAACGCAGCAAGGCCGTCAAGCCCAGAACCCAAAGCCAGGGGCGATGCGCTCGGGCGAGCCGGGAGGATTCAGATTCCAAGGTCATCGAGATGTACGACAGAAAAGGGATGCCATGATGCCTGACATCGCTTTGCTACTTTCAAGAAATGAATACCCGCCAAATTTCAGTTTTCTTTCAAACCTTGCAGGCCGTCAATCCGGCCCCACAAACAGAGCTGGAATACACCAGCGTGTTTGAACTGTTGACGGCCGTCCTGCTGTCGGCGCAGGCCACCGATGTCAGCGTCAACAAAGCGACCAAGCGGCTGTTCCCGGTTGCCAACACGCCACAAAAAATCCTCGCTCTGGGTGAACAGGGTTTGAGCGAGTACATCCGCACGATCGGGCTTTATCACAGCAAGGCCAGGCACTTGATCGCCACCTGCGAAATCCTGACCCAACAGTTTGGCGGCCGAGTGCCGCGCACGCGCGAGGCGCTGGAGTCCTTGCCCGGGGTGGGGCGCAAGACGGCAAACGTCGTGTTGAATGTCGCTTTCGGCGAACCCACAATGGCAGTAGACACACATATTTTCAGAGTCAGCAATCGCACCGGCTTGGCCCCGGGCAAGACGCCGCTGGCGGTGGAACAGGGTTTGCTCAAGCGCATTCCGCCGGAATTCATGGTCGACGCCCACCACTGGCTGATTCTGCACGGCCGCTATGTTTGCCAAGCGCGTCGGCCGAAATGCGAAAGCTGTTCGGTCCGCCCACAGTGCGACCAGGGTCGACGCCTACAATCTTCGCTTGCTTAAGGAGCCACGGGAAGCCATGCCAAGCCTTACCGACTTGATTGACCGCGTAGAACGCCTGTTGCTGCGCCACGAAGAATTGAAACTCGCCCACACACTGTTGCAAGAACAAATGCAGGGCATCAGCCAAGAACGCGACAGCCTGCGGTCGCGTCTGAATGCCGCTCGCGCTCGCATTGATGTCTTGCTGGAGCGCTTGCCGGTCGACAATGCAGCCGGAGAGCATCTGCCATGAAACAAATGGAAGTCACCATCATGGGCCAGAGCTACCTGCTGGGTTGCCCGGACGGCGGCGAAACCGCCCTCACCTTGGCCGTCAGCCAAGTCGACAAGGAAATGAGCGCCATTCGCGAAGCCGGCAAAGTGAAGGCGCGCGAACGCATCGCCGTGCTGGCAGCCTTGAACCTGGCTTACCTGCTGGCCGAAGGCGTGCCGCCGGTCGCGCCGAGCAACCCAGATCAGACTTTTGAGCAGCCACTGGCAGTGCCAGATCTGGACGGGCTGATACGGCGTTTGGATGAAGCCCTTGGCCAAGCTGAGCAATTGCCCTGAGTCGCGCAGAAAGTTGCTGCGTGATGCTTTAGAATCAAGTTGTCCATCGCATTCGCGTGAGTCTTATATTTCCTTGAACCAACGCTCTTTGAGCACGGGCTTGGAACATCGCCCGGCTGGTGTGAGCATCTCGCGTCAGATGAACCCGAAGCTTGGCTGACCTCGCCCACCTGAACCACCGGTTCAGGAATGCGGTTCACGGTTCGCGGTGGACACCTTTCATCACTTGATAGATAGCTCAAACTTGCTGAGTTTGATTGACTGCCGAGTGAACCAGGGCTCATCGAGTATCCGGTCGATGCTCTGACAAAGTCCAACTCAGACACTCCAAACGTGAGACGGCTCGACTCGGGAATGAGGCACTGCCCCACCACTCGTTTTGCCCACAGTCGCAACAAGTGGGCGCGGCCGGTTTAGCGGCTCAGGCCGATATCCGTTGTTCAGCCCCCACAACCCGTACAGTGTCCATAACACCAGGCTGCCGCAACGCGGGCTCCATGCCGATGTTTAGTTCATGCTCAAAATGCGGTTACTGCGCATTGTTGAGCCCAGGCAAGTACTTGTTGACACCAACGATCAGCCCCGATGAGTGCTCTCATCTGCAACGATTACAACCCTGACTGGCGGAGAACCCTTGATCGATCCTGTCTTGCTCCTTGAACTGCTGGCCCTGGGCTTGGTCTCGGGTTTTCTGGCCGGTCTGCTAGGCATTGGCGGTGGCATGCTGATGGTGCCTTTCCTCACATTGATTCTTTCCCACCGAGGCGTCGAGGCTGGCATGGCTGTCAAAATGGCGATTGCCACGTCGATGGCCACGATCATGTTCACCTCGATGTCCAGCGTCCGCGCTCACCACAAACGGGGTGCAGTGCGCTGGGATCTGGTCCGGGGACTCGCTCCGGGCATCTTGTTGGGCGGCTTGTTGGCAGGTGCCGGCATTTTTGCTCTCATCAAGGGCAGTTGGCTGGCCTTGGTCTTCGCAGGCTTTGTCGGCTTTTCCGCCGTACAGATGCTGCGCAACAAAAAGCCGCAGCCCAATCGTCAAATGCCAGGAACAGCGGGACAGGTCGGTGCCGGCGCAGGCATCGGCTTTTTGTCAGGGCTGGTGGGCGCGGGCGGCGGGTTTGTATCGGTACCCTTCATGGCTTGGTGCAATATTCCGATGCACAACGCGGTCGCCACCAGCGCGGCGCTTGGCTTCCCGATTGCC
>JBIIVZ010000042.1:0-10872 GCA_044339175.1 Roseateles sp. | reverse complement strand
TGATGCGAGCTGATGTTGACGGCCATCGTCCAAGCGGCCTTGGCCGGCTCCTCGGCCCACAACACCATTTGCGCGCAGGCGGTTTCCAGCACCCATTGGCCCAGCGGCAGGATCAGCCCGGTCTCTTCGGCCAGCGGAATGAATTGCGCCGGTGACACCAGGCCGCGCCGCTCATGCTGCCAACGCACCAGCGCTTCCACGCCGGTGGAGGTACCCGCTGCATCGACTTGAATCTGGTAATGCAAGAAGAACTGCTGCTCGGCCAAACCTTGGCGCAGGTCGCGTTCCAGCTCGATGTAGGCGGTGGCCACGGCCTGCATTTCCGGGTCGAAGAAGCGCGCCGTGTTGCGCCCGGCTGACTTGGCCTGGTACATCGCCACATCGGCCTTGTTGAGCAGGTTCTCGATCGACTCGTGGTCGTGCATGAACACCATGATGCCGATGCTGGGTGTACTGCTGTAGCGGTGACCGTGCAGGGTGTAAGGCTGGCCCAGCGCATCGAGAATTTTCTTGGCCGTCAATTCCGCTTGCGTGGCGGCCTCGTTGGCCTGCAGGCTCAAGTCCTCCAGCAAGACCACGAATTCATCGCCGCCAAGCCGGGCCACACTGTCGCCCTCGCGCACGCACAACTGCAAGCGCTGCGCCACTTGCAACAGCAATTCGTCACCGATCGCATGGCCGAGTGAGTCGTTCAGTTGCTTGAAATGATCCAGATCCAGGAACATCACCGCACCGTGCTGGCCGGTGCGAAGCGAGGTCAGCATCGCTTGCTCCAAGCGGTCGGTCAGCAAGCGCCGGTTCGGCAAGCCGGTCAGCGCGTCGTAAAAAGCCAGCCGGCGGATCTCGTCCTCATCCTCGCGGTGCTGCGACAGATCGCGCAGCAAACCGATGAACACGGTCTGCCCGGCAATGGCCGCCTGCGTGACCGACAAGTTCGCAGGGAACTCGCTGCCGTCCTTGCGCCGGCAGGTCACTTCGCGGCGTTTGCCCAGCACACGGCTCGTGGCAGCCGCATGGACATCGAGCAAATGGCTGTCGTGCTGCGTACCCAAGGGCTCCGGCATCAGCATTGCCACATTCAGCCCGCTCACTTCATCGATCCGGTAACCGAACATGGTGCTGGCCGCCGGGTTGAACGAGCCGATCAAGCCTCGCGCGTCGATGGTGACGACGCCGTCCAGCATATTGTCCAGAACGATCTGGTTGCGCAGCGCTGCCTCGCGCAACTGTGTTTCGGCCTGGTCTTTGTAGAGCGCCATTTCCAGCACGGTGTACAGCTCGCGCTCGGAAAACGGCTTCAGGATGTAACCAAAGGGTTCGGTCAACTTGGCGCGTTCGAGCATTTCATCGGCCGAAAAAGCCGTCAAGAACACCACCGGCCGCATCAAGCGGTTCTTGATCGCATGTGCGGCGGCAGTGCCGTCCATCGCGCCGGCCAGTTGAAGCTCCATCAGCACCAGGTCCGGCCGCAACTGTCCCGCCTGTTCGACGGCCTGTTCACCCCGCGTCACATGGCCGACCACCTCGTAGCCCAGCTCAGCCAATTGCTGCAGGATGTCGCGGGCGACGATGGGGTCGTCCTCGACCAGCAAGATGCGGGGTTTTTTCAGGTGCGTGGTCATCGTGGCCAGGCCATCATTGCAAGTGGAACATCTGCACACTGCGGCCCAGAGTGAGCGCTCCGCTGCTGAGCTCGTCGGACGAGGCCGAGGACTGTTCCACCAGGGCCGCGTTTTGCTGCGTCACCGTGTCCAACTGCGTCACCGCTTCGTTCACCTGTGCAATGCCCTGCGCTTGCTCCTGCGTCGCGTGGGTGATAGCCCGGGTCAGCTGGTTCACTTCGTTGGCCGATTTGACCGCGTTGTCGATGGTGAGCCGGGCTTCGGTCATCTGCCGGGTGCCGGTTTCGACTTGCTCGGTCGAGTGGGCGATCAATTCGCGAATTTCCTTGGCCGCCACTGAGCTGCGCTGGGCCAGTGCCCGCACCTCCGCTGCCACCACCGCAAAGCCACGGCCCTGCTCGCCAGCGCGGGCCGCTTCCACCGCTGCATTCAGCGCCAGGATATTGGTCTGGAAGGCAATGCCTTCGATCACGCCGATGATGTCGCGCACCTTGTTGGACGACTCCGCAATGGCACCCATCGCCAAGCTGACATCCCGCACTGCCTCGCCGCCCTGCGCCGCCAGACGCGCACTTTCGGCGCTTTTTAGCGCCATTTCCGCGGCCGTGGCAGCGGTGTGCTTGACGGTGCTGGACAACTCCTCCATCGACGCGGCTGTTTCTTGCAGGCTGCTGGCCTGCGATTCGGTGCGAGCCGACAGGTCACGGCCCCCGGCCGCCACTTCTTGGGCCGTTTGGCTGAAGCTGCCGATCTCGTGGCGCACGTCGCCCACCACCGATTTCAAATTGATCTGAATCTGCCGCAAGCCCTGCATCAAGCCCTTCATCGGCGGCGCGTAATCGCCCGACACCGGCGTGCTCAAGTTGCACGCGGCCAAGTCGTCGGCCAAGCGCTCAGCCTCGCCCAGAGCGCGCGAAAAGCTGCTTTGAAACCACGCCAAAATCAGCGCGCCGCCCAAGCCCAGCGCGGCCGCTTGTGCCGCCAACAGCGCAGCACCCTGCAAACCCAGCCCCAGCGGTGCCAGCACCAAGCCTGCCATGCCCAACAAGGCCGCACTCAAGCGCTTGGTCAAGCTGCTGCGTTGCAAGCGCCCGCCCAAGCCGCGCAGGCCCAGCCAGTGCACGTCACCGCCCTGCAATTTGAACGGCACCGCGCCGGTGCCACCCGCTAAGCCCGACTTACGTGCGTTGTTGAGCTGGTCGTAGAGCGCCTCGGCGGCTTGAATTTGCGCCCGGCTCGGTTTCACCCGCACCGACATATAGCCCTTGGGCTTGCCGTTCTGCATGATGGGCGTGATGTTGGCTTGCACCCAGTAATGGTCGCCGTTCTTGCGCCGGTTCTTCACCATGCCGGTCCACGGGCTGCCACGCCCGGTCGTGCTCCAGAGGTCTTTGTAGGCCTCGGCCGGCATGTCCGGGTGGCGCACGATGTTGTGGTTCTGCCCCATCAACTCCTCATAGCTGAAGCCGCTGACGGCCACAAACGCCCGGTTGCAATGGGTGATGAAGCCCCGCGTGTCGGTGGTGGACACCAGCATCTGTTCGGCCGGGTATTCAAACTCACGTTGGCTGACGGGGAGATTGATTTGCACTTGTGGGGGAGCTTTCTATTCGGTGAGGACTGCAATTCAACGGCTGGCGAGCGCTGCAGTCGGAGCTTGTGGGGTGGACTCAGTTGGCTTTTTCAGGGCGTGCTAATCGGAGAGCTGGGGCTGAGTCCCCGTAAACGCAGGTGCGCAATGATGGGCACCAGCTTGTCCACAAAGTCACATTTGCCGACGTAGGCCGCGCCCAGTCCCTGCGCGGCCAAGCGGTACTCGGCGTTGTCATGCATCGAGAGAAAGACGATCTGCGGCGGTTTGGGCCAGGTGTTCATGTGTTGCGCGACCTCCAGGCCATTCATGCGCGGCATCGCGATGTCCAGCAACACCAGGTCCGGCATCAGGGTGGCCGCTTTCAGCAAGGCGTCCGAGCCATCAAACGCATGGCCCACGACGGCCACGCCCGGCATCATTTCAAGAAACTTCCTGACCGCACTGACGAAGGTCGGGTTGTCATCGACCAACAGCACTTTGAACTTCATGCGCTCACGGCCTGTGCCGCCGTGCTTGGATGCGCTGCGGACGCTTCAACCGCGGAAGTCGGCCTGGCTGCAGCATCGCGTCGCCGAGTGAATTCAAATCTTCTTCGCATCGGTAGAGTTTAAAAAAGCAAGCCGGGCCAAGCTATCGGCCCATCACCTGAGCCCGTTGGCTGAAACACCTGAGAAGGCCGAGCGGAGAGGTGGTTTTGGTTTGCTGAGCGCCCAAACCCGCTAAAACCCGCCCAAACTTGCTCGAACAGGCGTTGCCACTGTTTGTTGTGCGGGGCTGGTTTGTCCGTAGGTATATCCGCAGATATGTCCGTAGATATATCCGTAAATATCCGGTGGCTTATCAGCCCCGTGCGTCGAACGCGGTGATGGCGCGGCTGACTTGCGAGAGCGCCAGCACATCGTCCACTGCGCCCAGTTGGATCGCCTCTTTGGGCATGCCGAAGACCACGCAGCTCTGCTCGTTCTGGGCAATCGTGCGGGCACCCCGGTCGTGCAGCAACTTCATGCCGCGCGCACCGTCGTCGCCCATGCCGGTCAGGATGATGGCCAGCACGTCCTTGCCAGCACATTCGGCGGCGGAACGAAACAGCACATCGACCGAAGGCTTGTGGCGGTTCACCGGTGGGCCGTCCAGCACCACTGCAAAATATTGGCCGCCGGCCTTGCGCAACTGCATATGCCGCCCGCCCGGCGCAATCAGCACCACGCCGCGTTCCAGCCGGTCGCCGTCGCGGGCCTCGCGCACATTCATCGCGCAAATGCTGTCGAGCCGTTGTGCGTACATGGCGGTGAACTTCTCCGGCATGTGCTGCACGATGGCGATGCCGGGGCTGTCGGCGGGCATCGCCAGCAGCACCTGCTCGATGGCCAGCGTGCCGCCGGTGGAACTGCCGATCAAGACCGGCTTGTTCATCGCCAGGCCGTGCAGGCCGGTGCTGCTCGGCTGGGCTGCAGGTGCAGCGCCCGCAAACCCAAGCTTGGGTTTGGCAACAGGCGGGCTGCCCGGCACCACCGCCCGGCGCTGCGGGCGCGAGCGGGCCGCTGCCTTCAAGGTCTGCACCAGCTCGCGCCGGCTGTCCTCCAAAAATTGTTGCAGGCCGAGCCGGGGCTTGGCCACCACCGCCACCGCACCGGCGGCCAGCGCTTCGAGCGCCACCGCGCCGCCCTTTTCGGTCAGCGTCGAGCAGATCACCGTGGGGATGGGCATTTCCTCCATCAGCTGGCGCAGAAAAGTCAGGCCGTCCATGCCCGGCATTTCAATGTCCAGCAGCAGCACATCGGGCCGGTTCTTGCGGATCACCGGGCCCGCAATCAGCGGATTGGGCGCGCTGCCCATCAATTCGATTTCCGGGTCACCCGCCAGCAGATGAATGAAGGCCTGCCGGACGATGGCCGAGTCGTCCACCACATAAACCTTGATTACCATGTCACTCCATCAAATGCTATTCGGCCCAGACAAGGCGGTTTCAACTGCCGTGACGCTCGGCAACTCGTGCCCAACCGTCCACTTGACGCGGCGGTAGCACGTGCCGCCGACATCCTCGGCCAGCACCTTGATGCCGTCTTCGGCCAGCGCGGCCAAGGACCAGCGCAGATTGCTTTCACCGACATGTGGTGCTTGATAAATTTGCGAAAACATATTGCCGCCGCCGTAGACGTAGGCGACGCACTGCCGTGGATTGATGCCGCGGTCATGCAGCAGCCCGTACATCCTGGACAGGGCCACTTCGGCGTATTGGCAGTCGGTGGCACGGGCATCGGTGGCGGTGCGCGAATGCACAAAGTGGCACATCGCGGCGATCGTGCGCCGGGGGTCGGTCAGCACAATGGCCACGCAAGACCCCAGCAGCGTCTGCAGTTGGTCGCCACGTTCGGCGCACGCCACATCACCGGGGTGAAGAATGTGCTGCTTGGGGGGCAAGGTGAAAGTAGAGGTCACGGGCATTCCTTGCGAAAGGCACCGGGGGCCAGGCTTTTCAATGGCGTTTCACAGGCCACACGCCCCTCGGCGGTGCCGATGAAGAACAGGCCACCCGGGCGCAGCCGGGTCAGCACTCGGTCCACCACCGCGCGCTTGGTGGCCAGGTCGAAATAGATCAGCACATTGCGCAAGAAGATCACATCGAACGGGCCGACCTCGCTCACCGATTGGCACAAGTTCAGCTGGCCAAAGCTGACCTTTTGAGTCACTTTTTCGTTGAGCTGCACTAAGCCCTCGGACTCTCCGGTGCCGCGCAGGCAATAGCGCTTGAGCCGCTCCGGCGAGACATTGCGCAAGCGGTCCTCCGGGTAGGTGGCCTGCGCGGCGCTGCGCAGCACGCGGTCGCTGATGTCGGTGCCCAGAATGCTCCAGTCGGCCCCGATGCGGCCGCGCAACTGCATGTCGGCCAGCAGCATGGCTGTGCTGTAGGCCTCGTCGCCAAACGACGAAGCCGCACTCCAGACGGCCAAGTTGGGCGGCTTGCTGCGTGCCAACTCCCGTTCCAGCAGTTCGTAATGCGCCGGCTCCCTGAAGAAATAGGTCTCGTTGGTGGTCAGCATGTCGACCGCCACCTGGAACTCGCTGCCGTTATCGGCATGGCTGATCACGCGCAAATAGTCTTCAAAGCTGCCCAGGCCCAGGCGCTGGATACGCCCCGCCAGCCGCGACGAAACCAGCGGTTTTTTGCTGTCTGAAAACGACAGGCCGATGGCGCTGTGCATCAAGCCGGCAATGTCGCGAAACGTGCTGTCGCTCAAGTCCTGCATGGCGGCGGCACTCCGCTCAGGCGGCTGCGGCCGACATGGCCGTAGCAGCTGACGATGAAGAGGAAGATGAAAATGAAGCCTGGCCACCTTGCGACAGTTGCGCGGATTCGCACAACTCGGTCATCTCGTCCACATCAAAAGCCCGGTCGGGCTCCAGGATGATGACAAAGCGCGGGCCCACCTTGCCCATGCCGCTGATGAAGTCGCGCCGCACGGCGGTGCCAAAGTTGGGCGGCAGCTCAATCTCGTCTGCGGCAATCTCGATCACCGCGCTGACGCTGTCCACCAGCAGGCCCAGCTCAATGCGCTCGCCGGCGCGCAGTGCATCAAAAATGACGATGCAGCTCTTTTTCGTCACCGTGGCGGGCGGGTGGTTGAAGCGCGCATGCAGGTCGATCACCGGCACCACCGCGCCGCGCAGGTTGATGACGCCGCGCACAAAGCCCGGCATCAAGGGCAGATGTGTCATCGGGCCGTGTTGGATGATCTCGCGCACGGTGCGGATGTCCATGGCGAACACTTCTTCGCCGAGTGTGAAGGTCAGGTACTGCGTCCGTGCCGCAGGGCCTGAGGGTGCGGTGTGGCTGGGGGTCATGACAATCTCCTGCACAAGCTCAATAGGGGCGGAAGTTGCCATTGCTACCCGTGTGAGCGCTCGGCTGACCGCCACGGCCAGCAGCGGCTGCAGCGGCGGGCAAGCGCTGACCCGGCGCGGCGTTGACCCTGCGGCGCGCGGGCTCATTGGCCTCACCACGGCCGCGCCGAGCCGACGCTTGCTCACCGCCGAGCTTGAAGAAGGCCACCGACTGCTGCAGCTGCTCGGCCTGGCCGGACAACTCTTCCGAGGTGGCGGCCAGTTCTTCGGACGCACTCGCGTTCTGCTGCGTCGCCTTGCTGAGCTGCGACATCGCGCCGCCAATTTGCGAGACCGACTGGCTTTGCTCTTGCGAAGCGGCGGCAATCTCCTGCACCAACTCCGAGGTCTTCTGGATCGACGGCACGATCTCGTCCAGCAGCTTGCCGGCCCGCTCGGCGGTGGACACGCTGTTGTCCGCCAAGTCGCTGATCTCCTTGGCAGCCTCCTGGCTGCGCTCGGCCAACTTGCGCACCTCGGCGGCCACCACGGCAAAGCCCTTGCCATGTTCACCGGCCCGGGCTGCCTCGATGGCGGCGTTCAAGGCGAGCAAATTGGTCTGGTAGGCGATGTCGTCGATGATGCCGATCTTCTGGGCAATCTGCTTCATCGCGGACACCGTCAACGTGACCGCTTGGCCACCGTCACCGGCCTCCTTGCTGGCCTTGGTGGCCATGCCGTTGGTGACCTTGGCGTTGTCGCTGTTCTGGCTGATCGAGGCGGACATCACATCGATCGACGCGGTGGTTTCCTCCACGCTGGAGGCCTGCTCGCTGGCCGCTTGCGAGAGCGATTGCGCGGTCGCGCTGACCTGGTTGGCCGCGCCGGTCAGGGCATCGGCAGCGGAGCGCACTTCCAGCAAGGTATTGGCCAATTTCTCCACCGTGTTGTTGACGACGGTCTTCAGCTCGGCGAACGAGCCTTGGTAGTTGCCCGCCACTTCCTGCATCAGGTCGCCGCCTTCCATCGCGCGCAGCACGTGTTGCACCTCTTGCAGCGGTGTGACGATGGCGTCCAGCGTGTCGTTGAAGCCGGTCACGATCTTGCGGAAGTCGCCTTCATGTTTGCTGGCGTCGGCGCGGATGTCGAGCCGGCCTTCGACTGCCGCCTTGACTTGCAAATCCACATCCGCCACCAAGCCGCTGACTGCCGCGATGGCGCGGTTCAGGTTGATCTTGGCCTGCTCGAACACGCCCTCGGTTTTGCGTGTGATGCGCTGTGTCATGTCTCCGGCCGCCAAGGCGCTCAGGCCCCGGCCGACGTCGTCCAGAATGTCCGAGAGCTTCTGGCTGGTGGCGTTGGCGTCGTCCTTGACTTGGCCAAACGTGCCGCTGTAGTCGCGGGTGATGCGTTGCGACAACTCGCCCACTGCCAGCGCGCCCAAAACCCGGCCCACATCGCCAAAGATCACCGCCGTCGTCTCCATCAACTGGTTGACGCCCTCGCACAGCGACTTGATCGGGCCGCTCTTGCCCTCCAGCGGAATGCGCTGGCTCAGGTCGCCCAGCTTGGCCGCTGTCGTCACCAATTGCGCTTGCTCGACTGCCTGCGTCAGCATCTGGGCGGCGGTGATCTGCGCGGTCAGGTCGGAGGCGATCTTGACCACCTTCACCACGCGGCCCATTTCGTCCTTGATGGGCGCGTAGACCGCCTGAATCCAGACCTCTTGCCCGCTTTTGGTGATGCGCTTGAAGACTTCGTTCTGCGCCTTGCCGTCGCGCAGGTCTTGCCAGAACTGCTGATAGGCCGGCGTCATCGTGTGGGCAGGCTCCACGAAGATGCGGTGGTGGCGACCCACCACTTCCTGGCTCTGGTAGCCCATCAGTTGCAGGAACTTGGCATTGGCGCTGAGGATCTCGCCGTCGAGCTTGAATTCGATGTAGGCGTAGGAGCTGTCGATGGCGTCAAGGATGCCGCGCGCATTCTGGCGCTCGATTTCGGCGGCAGTGATGTCGTAGCGCACGCCGAGGTACTTCATCGGCTTGCCGTTTTCACCCAGCACCGGCGCAATCACCGCATCGACGTAATACGGCGTGCCGTCTTTAGCTCGGTTCTTGATGACGCCGCGAAAGATTTCGCCGCGTCCGATGGTGGACCAGAGCGCCTTGAAGGTCTCCTTGGGCATGTCCGGGTGGCGGGTGGTGTTGTGCGGCCGGCCGATCAGCTCGGTACGGCTGTACTTGGAGATCTCGATGAACTTCTCGTTGACCGAGAGGATGTCACCCTTTTTGTCCGACTCCGACACGATGCTGGTCACATTCATGATCTCGGTGCGCACCTTCAGCTCCGCCTCGACCTCATCCAGCCTGGCCTTGACCTGGGCCAGCGTGGCTTCGGTATCTAGCTTGGCCGCCTCGAATTTCTGCACCTGTTCGGCTGCGGACTGCAGCTCTGCACCCGCGACGAGGCGCGTTAGCCATGAGTATTTGTTGTCGTTCACGATGTTTGTCCTTGCAGTGAGGCGTTGCTGATGGGGCTGATATGGCCGGTGTTGTTGTGCGTGTTGGCGGCGTTGCTGCGCCCCGCGCGCTGGCTCAGTGCCGGTGCATCACTGGCCAATTGACTGAGTGAATTGACGTCGAAGATCAAGGCGATTTCGCCGGTCGCCAGGATGGCGGAGCCGGACATGCCGCGCAGGCTGCGGAACATGCGGCCCAGCGGCTTGATGACCGTCTGGTGCTGGCCCAGCAGCGTGTCCACCATCACGCCGAAGCGGCGCGTGCCGGCGCGTATCACCACCACGCTGCTGCGTTCCACCGGCTGCGCTTCAAGGGCGTAGAGGGTGCGCAAGCTGACCACCGGCAAGACCTGGCCGCGCAGCTCCACCACGCTGCGCCCGCGTGCATCCAGGGCGCTGGCGGTGGGCCGGTTTTCAATCACCTCGACCACCGCTTCGAGCGGAAAAATGAACTTGGACGGCCCGACTCCGACCAGGAAGCCGTCGATGATGGCCAGCGTCAGCGGCAGCCGGATGTCGATGCTGGCACCCTGCCCCGGCTCGCTGCCCAGCATGATGGAGCCGCGCAGCTGCTCGATATTGCGCCGCACCACATCCATGCCGACGCCGCGACCGCTCAGGTTGGTGACCTTTTCGGCGGTCGAAAAACCGGGCTCGAAGATCAGCTTCAGGATGTCCTCATCGGCCGGCGTCACGCCCGGCTCGACCAAGCCGCGCTCCCAGGCGCGGGCCAATACCCGGTCGCGCTGAATGCCGCGGCCGTTGTCCAGGATGCGGATCAGAATGCCGCCGCCGTCGTGGCAGGCCGACAGCGTCAGCTTGGCCTGCTCCGTCTTACCCGCGTCGCTGCGTTGTGCCGGTGTTTCCAGCCCGTGATCGAGGGCGTTGCGGACCAAGTGCATCAGCGGATCGGCGATTTTCTCGACCACCGATTTATCCAGCTCGGTATCGCCGCCGATGATTTCCAGGTGCACGTCCTTGCCCAATTCGGCGGCGGTGTCGCGCACCACGCGCCGGAAGCGGGCAAAGGTCTCGCCGATCGGCACCATGCGCAGCTGTAGCGTGCCGTTGCGGATGTCGCTGATCAGGCGGCTGATCTGCTGGTTCGCTTCCAGCAGCGCACGTTGCTTGCTTTGCCGTGCCAGCAGCAGGCCGCCGGCACTGGCCGTGACCAACTCGCCCAGCAGGTCGATCACCTCGTCGAGCCGCTGCGCTTCCACGCGGATGAAACGGTTGTCGTCGGCCGCATTGGCTCCACCCGCCACCGTATCGCGATGTTTGGCCTGCTTTTGCAGCGCGGCGTGCACCACCTGCGG
>JBIIVZ010000423.1:0-3095 GCA_044339175.1 Roseateles sp. | reverse complement strand
CGCTGCCCAGTTCATCACGCTCGTTGACCACCGTCCAAAGCGCGCCACTGTGGGGCTCCCAGGCCATGCCATTGGGGTTGCGCAGGCCGGACGCAAAGACCCGACTCTCACCGGTCGCGATCACATACTCCCAGATTGCCGCGCGCCCGACCTCGGCGGCCATACCGCGCTCGCCGACGTTGCTGTTGGAGCCGACGCTGACGAACAAACGCTTGCCGTCCGGGCTGGCGATCAGATTCTTGGTCCAGTGATGATTGATAGCCCCGGCAGGCAATTCCAGCACCTTGATGCCCGGCCCGGTGATTCGGGTGTCGCCGGGCATGTATTGGAACTTCACGATCGCATCGGTGTTGGCAATGTACAGATCGTGGCCCAGCAGCGCCATGCCGAACGGTGAATTCAACCCCTCCAGCAGACTCGATCGGAAGTCCGCCACGCCGTCGCCATCGCTGTCGCGCAACAACGTGATGCGATTGGCACTGGGCACTGTCGCGCCAGCGCGCTCCATCACCCGACCGGTCACCCAGCCCAACAGTCGGTCCTTCAAGCTCAGCCCATCTGTCGACTTCGGCGGTGCATTGCTTTCGGCCACCAGCAGGTCGCCATTGGGCAGCGAGGCCAGCCAGCGAGGGTGATCCAAGCCGCTGGCAAAGGCGTTGACTTGCAAGCCAGCGGCTGGAATCGGCATGCCGCCAGAGGGCCAACCGATGGCAGGCGCGATGTTGACGGTGGGAATCAAGCCCGACTGCGGTGCCACCAAATTCGGCCGCAAGCCCGTTCCGGCGGCCACCGGTTGGGTGGCCAGATCGCCGCAGCCGCCGATCGCGATGGCCAGTGGCAGGACGGACGCAAGCGCCAGCCATTGCCCGCGTCGGCTGAACGCTGCACTTGGCACGCCCGCCCGGTCCAGGTCAGTCGGTTTCACAAGGGGCGGCATCAGATGCGCCCCATCAGCAGCAGGATGACGAGGATGATGATCACGAAGCCGACCCCGCCAGTGGGCCGATAACCCCAGCTCCGGCTGTGCGGCCAGCTCGGCAATACGCCGATCAGCATCAAGATAAGAACAATCAAAATCAGCGTGATCAAGCTCATGGTGGGCTCCTTCGGTGGCAGTGAAAAAAATGGGCGGGGGTGGATGTCATGAAAATCTGCGCTGAGTCATAGCCCCACAGCATCAGCACCAACAAGGCACCCGCAGCGCAACACGCAGAGGCGACACCGGTGTTGACCCCGTACAGGCTGAACAGCCATTTGCCCAGAATGGGCCCCAGTGTGGAACGCTGGAGCCCAGCGCCGAGTATTGAAAGTGCGGTGCCGCCGGTGAAGCAGACAGCGTCGCACGTTGGCGTAGTTGGTGTCCTACGCGGTCGCCGGCGGCGGGGGCGCTTCGTGCGCTGCGGCAAGGCCGGGCAATGCCCCCGACAGAAATTTCACGCCCCTGGGCTCTTGCAGCCTGTCGAGTGACGCGATGACCGAGGTGAATTTGCGCCTGACGGCCGGGCTGTCGGTGCTTTCCTACAGCAGATCGGCCTGCCCCCTGGTGTCTTATCCAAAGCATCAGGATCATCATCAAGGCATTGGGGGTCAGCATCCTGCGGGCCCAAAAGGAGAATAGCCATGGGCAACCAAGTGACACCATCCAACCTGTCCATGACTGATCTCGGTGCGCTGGCGGCGATTGACTACCCGAACGAATATGACTTTGCCGACATCGGCATGGAGTCGGCCTGCCCCGCCCTGCAAGCGCTGCACTGGCACGAACCGCCACATCACGCCGTCCACTTTCAAGGTGCCCTGTGAAGCGCGCGGCTGAAACAGCGCGGCCCCGCCAAGCCGAGGCGGTGGCGAAAGCAGCAGCCGCAGCACCGGCCAGCCAACTGACGATTTTGGCCGTGTCGGCCATGTCCGTCCTTGCGGCCCTGCTGCTGGCCACTTCCGCTCAAGCCGCTGACCAAACCACGAGTCAGGTGGTGGACGGTCTGAAGCAGCGCTTCCAACAAGAATTGGCAGACTGCCAGAACGGCCCCGCCAGCCAAGACCTGCGCAGTTGCCAGCGAGACGCAGCGTCCGCTTTGGCGGCGGCCCAGCGCGGCGATCTTGACGACGGGCCGGGCGCTTACAACCGCAACGCACGCGAACGCTGCATGGCCTTGCCCACCGCCCAGCGCAACGAGTGCACAGCGCGCATGCAAGGTGAAGGAATTACCGAGGGCAGCGTCAGCGGCGGCGGCATTTTGCGCGAATTGGCCGTGCCTGAGGCCCCCCGCAAAAATTGATCTCCAGTCGCAACAGGCGTCAACCGTCCGTGCAGGATGCAGCGTCAAAACGTTTTTCAACCATCAGTGAGATCACCATGAACCCCAACAAAATCCGCAACACCATGGCGGCATTCGCTGCAACCTTTGTCCTGTTGGCCGCTTCAGGCTGTGCGGTCACGCGCGGTCAAGAAACCGTCGGGTCCTATATTGACGACAGCGCCATCACGACGGCCGTCAAGGCCCGCTTCGTCGACAACACGGTGGTTGCGGCGTCGGCCATCAGCGTCGAGACCTTAAACGGCACCGTGATGCTGTCGGGCTTTGCCAAGAACTACAACGAAAAAGAAACCGCGCAAGGCCTGGCCTGGAAGGTCAAAGGCGTGAAGGCCGTCAGGAACGAGATCGCTATTCGTCCCTGATCTTTCCCCCCGCCCGCCCCCTCAAGTCCGCTAACCGGCCTAGGAGGCTGCGCGGCAGAAGGCGGCGACAAGCGAAAGGTGGCCCCAGCGAGGACAGTTTTTGCCGGATTTGAAGCTTCATAGCTCCGCTATGGGGCGAAAAGACGGTGTTCTCGAAGAGCGGCGAAGCCAAAAATGGACCGCTGCGGCCGCCTTGCAGCCGCCGATCCTTCTGCCGCGCGGACTCCTAGCGCTCAGTCGCGCTGAAGCTCAGGCTGTTGCCCGAGCGGGCAATGACCAGCCAGTGGGTGCTACCGCGCCGCTGCCGGCGGTCACGACCGGCAGGTTGTAGAGGTTGCGCGGCAGCAGCCAAGTCACGTCGGTCAGGCCGGCCGGGTTGCTGGCCACGAACAGGCTGCGGCCGTTGTTGCTGCTG
>JBIIVZ010000422.1:0-3097 GCA_044339175.1 Roseateles sp. | reverse complement strand
GAGCCGCACGGGGCGCGCCGCATTGTGCTGGCCACCAACGTGGCCGAAACCTCGCTGACGGTGCCCGGTATCCGCTACGTGATCGACCCGGGCCTGGCCCGCGTCAAGCGCTACAGCTATCGCAACAAGGTGGAGCAGTTGCAGGTCGAGCCGATCAGCCAATCGGCCGCCAACCAGCGCGCCGGCCGCTGCGGCCGGGTCGCCAACGGCATTTGCATCCGGCTGTATGACGAGAAGGACTTCCTGGCTCGGCCGCGCTTTACCGACCCGGAAATCCTCCGCAGCTCGCTGGCCGGGGTGATTCTGCGCATGAAATCGCTGAACTTGGGGCAGGTCGACGACTTCCCCTTCATCGAGCCGCCGCCGCGCAAGGCGGTGGCCGACGGCTACCAACTGCTGGCCGAGCTGGGCGCGGTGGACGAAGGCAATGAGCTGACGCCGCTGGGCCGCGAGCTGTCCAAGCTGCCGCTGGACCCGCGCGTCGGCCGGATGATTCTGGAAGCCCGCACCCGCGAGGCCTTGAGCGAGGTGCTGATCATCGCCAGCGCCTTGAGTGGCCAGGACGTGCGCGACCGGCCGATGGATCAACAGCAGTCGGCGGACGAAAAGCACAAGAAGTTCGACGACGAAAAGTCGGAATTTCTGGGCTATTTGAAGCTCTGGAAATGGATCGAGGAAGCCAAGGGCGGCCACGGCGAGCACAAGCTGTCGAACCGCCGCTACGAGCAAGTGCTGCGCGAAAACTTCGTCAGCGTGCGCCGGGTGCGCGAGTGGCGCGACATCTACTCGCAACTGCACACGGTGGTGGCCGAACACGGCTGGCGCATGAACACCGCTGAAGCGACTTACGAGCAGGTGCATTTGTCGATGTTGGCCGGCTTGTTGGGCAATCTGGGCTGCAAGAGCGAAGACGACGAGTGGTATTTGGGGGCACGCGGCATCAAGTTCTGGCGGCATCCGGGTGCGCACCTGAGCAAGAAGCCGGGCCGCTGGATCGTCACCGCCGAGTTGGTGGAGACCACCCGACTGTTTGGTCGTGGCATCGCCAGCATCGACCCGCAGTGGCTGCCCGGCATTGCCGGCCACCTGATCAAGACGCAGTTGCTGGAGCCGCACTGGGAGAAAAAGGCGGCCGAGGTGATCGCGCTGGAGCGGGCCACGCTGTACGGCATCGTGATCTACAGCAATCGGCGGGTCAACTTCGGCAATGTCGATGCACCGGCGGCCCGCGCCATCTTCATCCGCGAGGCGCTGGTGAATGGCGAATGGGAGACGCGGCTGCCGTTTCTGGCCCATAACCAGCGGCAAATTGCCAAGGTCGAGGAGCTGGAGCACAAGTCGCGTCGCCAAGACGTGTTGATCGACGACGAGCTGATCTACGCCTATTACGATCAGAAGTTGCCGCCCGAGGTGTGCTCCGGCGCGACGCTGGAGCGCTGGTACCGGCATGAGTCGAAGGCCGACCCCAAGCTGCTGCAATTGAGCCGCGACGAGTTGATGCGCCACGAGGCGGCCGGCATCACCAGCAACGCCTTCCCGAAGACGATTCGCTTGGGCGGCGTCGACTGCACGGTCACCTATCTGCATGAACCGGGCGGCGCGCGTGACGGCCTGACTCTCAGCGTGCCGATCTACGCCCTCAATCAGGTCGGCGACGAGCGCGCCGAATGGCTGGTGCCCGGCATGCTGGAGCCCAAGGTGCTGGCGCTGCTGAAGACGCTGCACCAGCGGCCGCGCTCGCGCTTGGTGCCTTTGCCGGAGTTTGTGGCCGAATTCGCGGCCACTCATCCATTTGCCCAGGGCAGCTTGATCGAGGTGGTGTTGAAGGCGGTCAAGGAGCGCACGCAACTGGCCGTGCAGCGCAACGACTTCAAGCTGGAGCAATTGCAGCCGCATCTGTTCATGAACTTCCTGGTCGTCGATGAGCATGGCCGGCAGCTCGGGCTCGGCCGCAATCTGGCGGCGCTGAAGGCGGAGCTGGGCGGTCAGGCGCGCTCGGCCTTCCAGGCGCTGGCGGCGCTGAAGTTGCCGGCCTCGGCACCGGCCTCATCCTCGCTCGCGCCAGTGGCTGCCGGCGGCGTGCGGGCCGAGGTGAGTCACAACCGCCCGCCTGCCGTGCGCGAGGTGGCCAAGACCTACACCGCTTGGACCTTTGGCGAGCTGCCTGAATTGATGGAAGTGACGCGCGGCGCGCAGACGCTGATCGGCTTCCCGGCGCTGCTGGACCGCGGCAGCTGTGTCGAAATCGAGGTCTTCGACGAGCCCGATGTGGCGGCCGCCCGGCACCGCTTGGGTCTGCGCCGGTTGGTGGCGCTGCAGTTGAAGGACCCGCTGAAGTTTCTGGAGAAAAACATCCCCGACCTGCAGAAGATGTCGGTCTATTACATGCCGCTGGGCACGGCCGAAGAGTTGCGCGACCAGATCATTGGCGTGGCCCTGGACCGTGCCTTTCTGGCGGAGCCGCTGCCCAAGGACGAATTTGCCTTCAAGACCCGGCTCGACGAAGGCCGCGCTCGCTTGAACCTGATCGCCCAGGAAGTGGCGCGCCAGACGGCGGTGGTCTTGCTGGACTTCAATGCCGCCACCCGCAAGCTGAAGGACGCCCGCGCTGGCAAGGAAGCCGGTGAGGATATTGCGGCTCAACTGGCCCGTTTGTGCCCGAAGCAATTGGTGACGGCGACGCCGTGGTCGCAGCTTGCCCATCTGCCGCGTTATTTGAAAGCCATCGTCGGGCGGCTGGACAAGCTGCGCGCCGACCCGGCCCGCGACACCCGGCTGCTGTCCGAGTTGCGGCCGCTCGAGCAGCGCTATTTGCGCCGGGTGATCGAGCTGAAAGGCACGCAGGATGGCCGCTTGATCGATTTCCGCTGGCAGTTGGAGGAGTTGCGGGTCAGCCTGTTTGCGCAGGAGTTGCGTACGCCGCAGCCGGTCAGTGTGAAGCGCTTGGAAAAGGTCTGGACTCAGCTGGCCGGGTAAGTCGGCGAGGTCAGCCACCGGGCCGTGCAAGAAGCTGGTGAAATTCCGGTCAGCTTCGGCCTTTCGGCCCTGGTTTGTTGTGTCCAATAGGGGGTCTTCAAACTCTGGTCCAGTTCGCCAG
>JBIIVZ010000041.1:0-10903 GCA_044339175.1 Roseateles sp. | reverse complement strand
CGGTGCCGCGCAGCATGAAGCAGGCGGCGGCTGAAAAAGTGGCGGCCGAGCACGGCGGCCTGCGCGTCGGCAAGGGCGTGTTCCACACCAAGTTCGGCGAAGGCGTGCTGCTGACGCTGGAGGGCGGTGGCACCGATGCCCGCGCCCAGGTCAACTTCGGGCGCCACGGCATCAAGTGGCTGGCGCTGGCTATCGCGAAGTTGACGCCGATTGATTGATTGGGGTTTGATTTCCCGGCCGCGAAAGCGGAGCGTCGATCCTGATGTGTGCTGGCGGAGCTGGTTTGCTCAATCCCTAATTTTTCGAAAAATGGGAGTTTATTCAAGGCGTGGTCGGACAAATACTTCTATCAAATAGAGGTATTCGAGGCATGTCCGGGATGCTGGCCCTGTAGCCATCACGTAGCGGTCCACCGAGATCGTTCAGTATGGCTTGTGCTAATTTTATAAAATCTACATCCTTGCCAAGAATTGCCTGCTTGAAGGCCATATTCAGACTTCTTGCAAGGTTTTCATTGCCTTTTGACAATGCTTTTGCAGCGTCTCGGCGGCTGTATCCGCCCATCCCACGAATCTTCATTTGAATTCCCATCACGGCTGTGTAGAGTTCCACCAATTGTGCCGTCCTGTATTCGTCATCGGCTTGGTCGGCACACAGGTCATCGATCACTCCGGTCAGAAATTGACGCTCGCTTTGAATATTAATCTGAGTTGGTCCTTTTTGGCGAAGAAATCTTGCTGATTCTTGAAGATTTGCGAGCGCTGATTTCTTGTCAATCAATATTTTGGCGGATGAAATTGAATCAATTACAATGAAATTGTTCTCAGACCGTCCTATATGAAGTGCGCCATGAAGACTTTCTTGGTCGTACAAAAATACGTCGAATAAAAGCCCATCATGCGATATTTTTTCGCGAAATGGACTAATGGGTTTTTCAAAAACAACAATAATATCAACATCGGACGCAGAATTAGGTGTGCCTAATGCATGCGAGCCGTAGAAAAAAATTCCAGTAAATATTGGATATCGAAACGACACAAATTTTAAGATTTCCGTCGCTAATAAATCTAGTGTATTTATTGATGATTGTGGCAGCATATATTTTACTCTAAATTTTTCGCAGTAAATGCAAGCCGAGTTTTCGGCCTGCTCGATATTTTCTTGTCAAGGTTCGTTGTAATAGGGATTGTGGTGTGGGTTTGGATTGTAAGGTGGCGGCGCACTCGCGACGGGCGGTGGCGGCGGCGGCATTGGAGCTTGGGATGATCCCGAGCTAGAACCACCAAACGAAGCCAGGGCACTGACCAAGTTTGTAAGCTGGCGTTCCATCAAGTCGAGTGTTGTGTCCGCATACGTCGAAACTTCGCTGCTTGCCCCTTCGGTAACCAAATTGGCCATGTACTGATCCGCTGCTGACTCAAATGAGCTGAGGTTGAAAAACCTGCTGGTGTCGAATATATTCCGATCAGCGTAGGGTGAAACATAATTTTCTTGCAGCGAATTCAGTTGAAGGTAGTTGCCTACCACCCACCCAGCTTGTGAGCCATAGTTTTTCCCCGTAAAGCCATAATCACTTGAGTCAAAGTAATTTTCGTAAGAATAGTCATATGACCGATCTGGCTCAATGGGTGCGAAGTCATTCAGGGATAGCAGAATTTCGTCAAGCTCGGCTCGTGGCATATTGCTTTCACCGTTGACGTCGCCCACAAATTCGATTAACGATTCAACGTCGCCACTGACCCTGGTAGCGCCTTCATTGCCGTCGGTATCCACAAATATGGTGCCGATGACAGAACCTCCCTCCGATAGTGCATTGATCTTCAATTCGACAGTGCCGGCGTTACCTTGAAAAAGACTGCAACTCATTGCGGGCGCGCCATTCTTTTCGACCGTGCATTCCACGATGGGCGTGTCTGCCGAGGTGCGCATCCTGACTATCGTTGACTGGTCGGGCGTTGAAATGGTCAAGTTGTCCCCGTCTTTGGCGACGACCGCAAGCAAATTCCCCACAGCATCCTTAAACACGGGAACTTGAGGCGGGCTGCCTTCAGATAGCCAGGCATGCCCGGTTGCCTGCGTCCAAGACATCATGCTCATCTGGATGGTTCCAACATCGAGCGCCTTGCTCAAGGTGGCAGCCGCCCACATGGCCCGTTCGATCCCTCCGGATGGGTGCGCAGACACGATGTTTCCAACCGCACTAAAGCCGAGCATTGCGAGAAAAGGCCCACCGAGCATGCTCAGGCCACCGATCAACAGCGGAGCCAAGCTGGGATCTGTCAAGCTGACCAGGGACTGGCTGTGCCCGATTTGGCTTCCTGCGGCCGAGATCAGGCTGCCCTGGCTGTTGTAGTTGGTGAAATCACCGCCGATCTGGTTGCCGGTCGATTGGCCATACTGTGCAGCGGTCTGTGCAAAACCAGCCGATTGCGTGACACCTGCAGCACCGGGGGCATCGAACGCGGCGCCGTTGAGGCCAAACATCTTGCCCATCACCTGGGCGATACCGCCACCCAGGGAATGCCCTGTCACGATGGGGGCACCGGATATGCCTTGATCGCGCATTTCTAGTTTTACTTTATTGACAAAATCTGCGGCGTCGGAAAATTGCTGACGCCAGCCATTGCTCACGAAGGCGCCGTTTGTGACCATGTCCTTCAGGCTATCGGTGCCTCGGAAGGCGATCGCCACCTCACCATTTGAGTTGCGATAAGCCACCGCTGAAAATCCGCTAGCGGTGTTTGGTGCGATTGTCATTCTGGTCCAGCCGTTTGTGGAGTCAGGCGGATTTTCCTTATAAGCTAAGTTGGACAATGTGCTCAGTTGGGCGTTGCGTTGCATCAGTTCGGTCGTCATATTAATCGCTCCGTTTGATTTAAGAAAATTTCATTCATTAATTAATTAATTCACTTCTTGTTACTATTGATGCTCTCAAACACCTGCCGGTAATGTGCTTCGTTCTTAGCCTTAACACTGTCAATCTGCGCTTGCACACGCTGCATCCAGTTCGTCGGCAGCGAAATTTCATTAAAGGATAGCGATTTCTTCTCATTGGTAGCCTGTGATTTGAGACTCATGCGCAGTGGGGTATAGCAGCCAGTTATTCGTAGACTCAAGAAACTGAGCGCCTCTCCAAAATTCCGGTCATAGGCTGCCAGGCTCATGGATCCACCTTCGCTTGTTCCCAGAGCTGAAACACTCCAGTTCAATTCACTGTCAGTGGCCATTTCAGTGAACGGACTGCGTCGGTAACCGCCCTTGACGCTTCGGGTTCGTTTCACGGCGCGAAGAATGAATTGCGCCGAGGTGTTGTAAAAATCAAGGTCTTTTCCTGGCGTACTCTCTTCCCATGGCAAGGTCTGTTTAGTTTGGTCGAAGTAAACATCTACCGCGCAACGCGTTTCGTCTTCACGACACGAGGTCGGATCGCCGCCCCAACCACAACTCCTGAAATCGGGGTGCACCCTGAAGGCGACGGCTTCAGCACCTTTCAAATCGGGCGCAATCCAATCTTTGGGCATTTTGTATTTTTCGGCGAATTCTGCCGAGTAGGCCCATATATTTGGATCAACAATATGAACGCCTTGTGCGTGGATGTATTGAGCGGCGTAGCTGTCATCCTGCTTTGGCCGGTTTTGCGACCAAGTCACCTTCGGTTCCGGGCTGGCCGTGCCGGCCGGTGCCGAGCTTTGCCCCAAAGCGCCACTTGAATATCCTGCGCCTACTACAAGGGCGAGGGCCGCCTTCATGGTTTGGGATCGCAGATGATTAAAATTTTTCACCATATTGTTTCTATGCCTCAGCGAATGCCCTGCAAGTCTGGAAAAGGGCGGGTTAAAAAATCGGAGTTTTAAAAAAAGATGTGGGTCAAGCAGGCAAGAACTCACTAGCGCTCCTTCAAACTTTCGTTCGCGTGGGTTTGCAGCGGCCGCAACAAGTAATCAATCACCCGCCGCTTGCCCGTCTTGATTTCCGCCGTCAAATTCATGCCGGGGCTCAGGCGTATCGTCCGCCCATCCACGTCCAGGGTGGTCTGCGCCAGCACCAAGGTGGCCGGAAACAGCGCGCCGCGCTTTTCGTCGTTGACCGAGTCGGCGCTGATTTGGCTGACCCGCCCGGCCACCACGCCGTAGTGCGTGTAGGGAAAGGTTTCGAGCTTGATCTCGGCTGCTTGCCCCGTTTGTACATAGCCCACGTCCTTGTTTTCCAGCGTCACCTCGGCCGTTACCGCCGCGTCGTCGGGCACTACCACCGCCAACACCTGTGCGGCAGTCACCACGCCGCCGCTGGTGTGAATGGCGAGTTGCTGCACCGTGCCCGCCACCGGTGCGCTGAGTTGGGTCTGTTTGCGGCGCGTCTGTGCCTTCACCACTGCCTCGCTGAGTTGCTTGAACTTCAGTTCGGCCTGGGTGGCGCGGTCTTGCAGATTGCGCAAGGTCTCGGAACGGTAGGCCTTGGCGGATTCAGCCCCTTCCTTGATGGCGGCCTGCGCCTCAGCGCGGCGGGCCAGGGCGGTGGCCAAGTCGCGTTCCTGGCTGACGCGCTCCAGCGCACGGTCTTGCTCGGCATGCTGGCTGGTGAAGCCCTGCGTGGTCAGCGCGCGGTAGTCGCGCTCGCGTTGCGCCACCAGCGGCAGGGTGGCTTGCAGCTTGGCGATTTGTTGTTCGACGGTGTTCCGTTCGGCCTCCCGCCGCTGGGCTTCGGCCCTCAGTTTGGCGAGTTTGGCGCTGATGTCTTGCCATTCGGCCAGCAGCGCTTGGGTGTCGGCCGCGCTGACCGTGGCGGGCGCAGACAGGGACGCAGACAGGGGAGGGGCTAGCGGCAAATTGCCCGTCATCAAGGCCGCCATCAGCGCTTGGGCGCGCAGCAATTCCGCTTGCACGGCCGTCTGCTCGTCTTGCGCTCTGCGTGCTTCGGCCTCGGGCAGGGTGCTGTCGAGTTCGATCAGCACTTGGCCGGCCCTGACCTTGTCGCCGTCCTTCACGTAGATGGCTTTGACCACGCTGGTTTCCAGCGGCTGTATGAGCTTGCTGCCGTCGCTGACCTGGATGCGGCCCTGGGCCACGGCCACAATGTCCAACTCGCCCAGGTAGGCCCAGGCCAGCGTGATCACAAAGAGCGCGCAGATGGTGATGGCGGCCCGGCGCGGCGCCGGGTGGGGCGGGGTTTCTTGCAAAGCCATGGCGGCGGGCAAAAAGGCGAGTTCGTCGGCCAAGCGCTGCGGGCCAGCCAATTGATCGCGGGCGGCCCAGGCGGCTTTGAAGATGGCGGCGTAGCGGGCCAGCAGCTCAGCGAAAGGGTGTTGAGGGCTTGGCATGCTCATGCGGCACTCCCTTGCCCACCGATTTGCAGCCGCCAGAGCTGGGCGTAGATGCCATCTGGCCTGGCAATCAGCTCCGCATGGTTGCCCATTTCGGCAATCTCACCGCGCTCCATCGTGATGATGCGGTGGGCGTGCCGCACGGCGCTCAGCCGGTGGGCAATGATGAAGACGGTGCGGCCCCGGCAAATGGCCCGCATGTTCCGCTGAATGATGGCTTCGCTCTCGTAGTCCAGGGCGCTGGTGGCTTCGTCAAAAATCAGAATGCGCGGTTGGCTGAACAGGGCGCGGGCAATGGCCACACGCTGGCGTTGACCTCCCGACAGGCCCGAGCCCTGTTCGCCCACCACCGTGTCATAGCCTTCCGGCAATTCGCAGATGAATTCATGCGCACCGGCTTGGCGTGCAACTTCGATCACACGCGCCAGCGGCGCGGCCGGGTCGGCAATCGCGATGTTCTCGCGCACGCTGCGGTTGAAGAGAAAGTTCTCCTGCAGCACCACGCCGATCTGGCGGCGTAGCTGGGCCGCGTCGAGCAGGGCGAGGTCATGGCCGTCGATCAGCACACGGCCGGCTTCTGGCACGTAAAGCCGCTGGATCAGTTTGGTCAGCGTGGACTTGCCTGACCCGCTGCGGCCCACGATGCCGACCACTTCGCCCGCGCGCGCGCTCAAACTGATGCCGTGCAACACGGGCGGCGCATCGGGCCGATAGCGAAAGCGCACTTGGTCAAACACCACGTCGCCGCGCAGGGCGGGCAGGGCGCTGGCGCTCTGTTGCGGCAGCTCGCTGCGGGTGTTGAGGATGTCGCCCAGGCGGGCCATCGAGATGCCGGTCTGCTGAAAATCCGTCCACATCTGCGCCATCCGCATGATGGGTTGCGAGACGCGCCCGGCGAACATATTGAAGGCGATGAACTGCCCGACGGTGAGCTGGCCGTTCATGACCGCGTGGGCTCCAAACCAGAGCGTGGCGGCGTTGACCAGTTTGCCGATCAGGTTGATCGCTTCATTGCCGCGCTGCGCCAGCATCTGGGTGCGAAAACTCGCCGCCACATAGGCGGCCAACTGCTGATCCCAGCGGCGGGCGACTTGCGGCTCCAAGGCACCGGCTTTGACGGTCAGGATGCCGGTGATGGTCTCGACCAGCAGCGATTGGTTTTCAGCCCCGCGCGCAAATTTCTCGTTCAGCCGCGCCCGCAAGACCGGCACCAGCGACGCGCTGACGATGGCGTAAAGCGGCAGCGACAGCAGCACGATGGCGGTGAGTTGGGTGCTGTAGCTGAGCATCATGGCGATGAAGAGCAGCGAGAACACCAGGTCCAACACCAGCGTCAGCGCGTTGCCGGTCAGGAACTGGCGAATGTTCTCCAGCTCGCGAATCCGCGCCACCGAGTCGCCGACGCGGCGGGCCTGGAAGTAGCTCAAGGGCAGGTTAAGCAGGTGGCGAAACAGGCGCGAGCCGAGTTCCACGTCGATGCGGTTGGTCGTGTGGCTGAGCACATAGCCACGCAAGACGTTGAGTGCGCTTTCAAATAGCACAACGATGACCAGGCCGATGCACAGCACGTCCAGGGTGCTGATCCCCTTGTGAACCAGCACCTTGTCCATCACCACCTGAAAAAACAGCGGCGAGACGAGGGCGAAGAGCTGCAGGAAAAGCGAGATCAGCAAGACCTCGCCGAGCAGTTTGCGGTGCTTGACGAGGCTGGGCACAAACCAGGAAAAGTCAAACTTGGCCAGCTCGCCCGCCAAACTGGCTGGGCTGCTCGCCAACAGCAGCTCGCCGCTCCAGCCTTGGGCAAACAAGGTCAGGGGCTCGATCATTGGCCGTGCGTTGGCGGCAGCCTGTGGGTCCAGCAAGAGCACGCGCTGACCATCGCACTGCGCCAGCAGCAGCCAGCGGCCGTCGAGCATTTTGGTCAACGCGGGCAGCGGGCAAAGGCTCAGTCGGTCAACGGTGCTGGTGCTCAGTTTGGCTTTGAGGCCCAGGGTTTGGGCGGCCAGCAGCAAATGTTGCGGTGTGATTTCTTCGCTGCCACCGAGCCCCAACTGATGCAGAACGTTCGCCGGCTCAGCGGCGATGTGATGCAGGCGCGCCAGCAGGCAGAGGGCGGCAATGGCCGGGTGGACCTCATTGGGGTTGTGCGTGGGGGGGGGGGGGCTGTGGAAGCCTCTTCGGCGGGCACAAGGCCGATGCGTACTGTGCGCTCGTTCTTCATCCTCTGACTGCCCCCTCAAGCAAGTTTGGCCGACGTGGGCCCGCCTGCGCGCTGCCCTCGTCTTGGAGGGCGGCCACGCGGCATCGATGTACCACTTGATTCAACCGGCCGCTGCGAAGTGTGGGGCAGTGGAGCAAGTTGAGCGTCCGGACTTTCCCTTACGAGTTAGCGTTAGCTGAATAGTGATCTAACGACCCGTCGGCCCGCACCCCGCACCCGGCGCTCGGCGCTCGGCGCTCGGCATTCGGCACCTGCGCGACAGCCGCAACAGGGTATTCGGCAGCACTGATGGTTCCCTCTGCTTGCCAGCCCCGGTTCGGGGGCCGGCAGCGGCTCAGCCCGACGAACACCCGTGACCAAACAGTTTGACCTCATCGTCCATGGCGCAGCCGGCTTTACCGGGTGCCTCGTGATTGAATATCCGCTGCAGCGCTACCCGGCGGGTGCCGGCCTGCGCTGGGCCATCGGCGGGCGCCGCGCGGAGGAAAAATTAACTGCCGTGCGGGATGAGTTGGGTGCGCTGCTGGATACGCCGCTGGTGGTGGTGACCGACGCTGCCGACCCCGCCAGCCTGAACGCGCTGATGGCGCAAACTCGCCTGGTGCTGACCACGGCTGGGCCCTATCAGCTCTAAGGCAACGCACTGGTGGCTGTCTGTGCGGCGTCGGGCGTGGACTGTGTGGACCTGTGCGGCGAGCCGGCCTGGATGCGCAAGATGATGCGACGCGCATGAGGCGCAGGCCAAAAGCAGCGGCGCACGCATCGTGTTTTCTTGCGGCTTTGATTCGATCCCCGTCGATCTCGGCGTGTTGATGCTGCAGACAGAGATGCAAAGCCGCTTTGGCAGTCCCGCCAACCGCGTGCGCAAGATGAAGGGTACTTTCTCCGGCGCTACCGCCGCGAGCATGCAGGCCACCTTGACCGCCGCGCAGAGCGATCCGGCCGCGCTTGATTTGCTGCGCAATCCTTTTTCCTTGATGCCGGGCTTCGAGGGGCCGCCTCAGCCGTCGGGTGCCAAGCCCATGCTTGATGATGTGCTCGGACTGTGGGTCGCGCCCTTTGTCATGGCCGCCATCGATACCCGCAATGTGCACCGCTCCAATTGGGAATGCGCCTGACGCGGCACCTGCAGGCCAACGCCGGGCTGCGCTTTGAGGTCGAGGCCGCCTGAGAGGCTGAGGCGGCTGCCGAGCCCCTGGGTGTGGCGCGGCTTGTAGCGGTTGCGACTACGGGGCTTGGCCGCATTGAGTAAGGTCTGGGCTCTATTTTGAAAAAAAGAAACATCGATCCGAGCGCGGCACCGTCGCGCAAATTGCTGCGGTTCGAAGCGCGCGCGGTGTTGGAGCTGAGTGCGTGGGAGCGTGGTTCCGGTTTGAAGTCCATGGTGGGGGCCGGGCGCACCGAGAAGCCTGCTTATGCGGAAGCGCCGGTGCCGCGCAGCATGAAGCAGGCGGCGGCTGAAAAAGTGGCGGCCGAGCACGGCGGCCTGCGCGTCGGCAAGGGCGTGTTCCACACCAAGTTCGGCGAGGGCGTGCTCTTGACGCTGGAAGGCAGCGGCCAAGACGCTCGCGCTCAAGTCAACTTCGGGCGCCACGGCATCAAGTGGCTGGCGCTGTCGATTGCGAAGTTGACGCCGATTGATTGATGAATAGATAAGTTCCAAGCCGCCAAGCCGCCAAGCCGCCAAGCCGCTGAGCTGCTTTTCAGCAGCTCAGCGGCCCGGACATCACACCCGGCTCAGCTTGACGCTGGTCGCCTCGGCCGTCAGGTAACCGACGGCGGCAGCCGAGCGGTCCTTGTAGTTGGCGCGCACCAGTGGGTCGAGCGTGGCTTTGACAACGTTGTGGATGGAGCCCCAATCACCGGCATGCTGGAAGTTGGTGGTGATGTAGGTCCAGCCATTCAAATCGTCCACCACCGACAAACCGGTGGCCTCGGCACCGGCCGGCATGGACATCAGGCGCGACAGCAGCTTGGTATCGACGTTGTAGGCCCAAACGAAGTTGTTGACGTGATAGCCGCTGTCCTCACCGATGAAGAGCGTCCGCAATTTTTCGGAGAACTTCAGGTTGTCCGGTGCGCCCACTTTGTCCGGGTTGGCGGTGTTGCCTAGCGCGTCGGCGGCAATGTCCTCGCCCACCAGCAAGGTGCGGGTCAGGGACGGTACCCAGTCGCTGTTGATCGTTGCACCGGCCGTGTCCTTGATGCCTGCGCTGAGCGTGTGCACCAGAATGGCACCCGCGTTGACGACCTTGTCGATCGTCACGCCATAGGCCTCGTTCCAGGCTGCGTTGCCCCTGACCATCGAGATTTGCATGTTTTGCAGGGCGGAGTAGGCGAGCTTGTCCTTGGCATTGACCGTCGTGCCTTCCATCTTGCTGAAGGCCATACTGGCACCGACAAAACTGGCGTAGCGGTGGGTTTCCAGGAAGGCGGCGGCCTTCTCCATGCCGGCCTTGATCTTGATCCACTGCACCTTGCCGCCGAGATAGATCTTGGTGAAGCTGGCGTCCGCCGGGTCGCTGGTCGCCACCGTCATGATGTCGCTCGGTTGCAGGGTGTTGGCCAGCGCTTCGATTTCCGCGCTGCTGGCCGAGCCGAGCTTGATCCAAGTGAGCGGCGCACCGGCCGCAGCCGGGTCGATGGAGAAGCCGGCACCGACCTTGGCCACGTACAGCGAGCCGCTGGAGAGGTCGGCTTCCCGGTCCGCCACGAACAGGAACAGGCCGCCGTTGGTGGCATCGTCGCCCATCAGGGCGCTGCGCTTGTCGGGCATGACTTCGATCAATTCATGCGAGATGCGGCCCAAGCAGTAATGCTTTTTGATCGTGCCAGTGCCGTCTGCATTGACCGTCACTTCGGGCAGATGACCGTAGTGGTAGGGCTTGGCCTTGGTGGCATCGCCAAACAGGTTTTTGCTGAAGGCCTTGAACATCGCGCTCGAGGCAATGTTGAAGGCGTCCGGCTCGTATTCTTCACTGGATAAATGCGTCCCCCAAGGCGACAGGCTGGACCCGCAAGTGATCCACAAGCCATGCGCCGCCGAGGTGTCGACGTTGTGATATTTCACCAGCGTCAGCTTGCCGGTGGCTTGGTCTTGGTCTAGCGTCAACACGGCGATCGGCGAGGGCAGAGTGCCGTAGGCATCGACAGCGGCTTGGTCGCGCGTCACGTATTCAAACTGCACCACGGCGAAGACGGCCTTGCCTTTGAGGCCGCTGACGGTGGGGTTGGCCACGCTGAGCAAGGAGGTGCCGTCCGGGCAGTCTGAGAAGAACTGACGTTCTTGGCCGACGACAGATTTATCGACGATGGGCTGGTTGTTGATGTCCCAATAGCCACCGGCCAAGATCATGCCGCCC
>JBIIVZ010000421.1:0-3106 GCA_044339175.1 Roseateles sp. | reverse complement strand
GGGCAGAACCTGTCGCGCTTCAAGAATGCCGAGTTTGATCGGATTTACGATGAAATGCAGGGCTTGTCGGACGGCCCCGAGCGCCTCGCTCTGCTGCTCCAGGCCCAACGCCTCGCCATAACCTATATGCCCTACAAGGCCCATGTACACCGCATGGTCACCGACATGGCCCAGCCCTGGCTGATCGGCTATCGCCGGGCGGTGTTCTGGCAGGACTGGTGGCAATACGTGGACATCGACACGAGCTTGATGCCCAAATGAGGGCGGCGCTGAAGGCGGGTTGCTTGCTGTTCGCAGCACTGAGTTTTTCAGTGGTGCTCGCGAAGCCCGCTGATGCCGCCACCGCGCAGCCAGCCGCACCGCTGAAGGTGCTGCGCTAGGAGCCTGGGCGGCAGAAGGATCGGCTACCGCCGGCCCTTGTTCCGCACCGAGTTCTGGCATGACGTTGATATCGATACAAGCCGCTTGCCGCGCTGAGCCGTAAAGTCGGCTACCGCCTCTCCAGGAGGCGCACCTGAGGAGGCACACGCGATGACACCACTTGCCGGGCTGGACGCCAGTTTCTTGCACCTCGAAACGGCTGAAATGCCGATGCATGCGGGGGTGTTGTACTTGCTGGAGTTGCCGGTCGCTGACTCCGCTGACTCCGCTAACCCCGCTGAACTCGCAGCAGCCGCTGCTGCCGCCGCGTCCAGTGACATTCTGGCCGGGCTGCGCGCTCACATCGCCAGCCGCCTGCCGCTGCTGCCGATGCTGCGGCGGCGCTTGCACGCCACGCCGCTGAATTTGAGCAACCCCGGTTGGGTCGATGCCAACCCCGACCTGGAAGCGCACATCGTTGCCGTGCAGTTGCCGGCAGACGCCAGCATGGCCGTGCTGGAAGCGCGGGTGGCGTTGCTGCACGCACAACTGCTGGAGCGCAGTCGGCCGCTCTGGAAGTTCACGCTGTTTGAGGGGCTGGCACCTGGGCCGGCAGGGCAGCGCCGCGTGGCGCTGTACACCCAATTGCACCAGGCGGCGCTGGGTGGCCAGGCGGCTGCGGCGCTGGCCGAGGTGTTGCTGGACCCGTCGTCACAGCCGCGCGAATTGCGGCTGCCGCCGGCGCAAGCGCAGCAGGTGGCGCGCCTGCCGGCCGGTGTGGTCGGCCAGCTGAGCAGCGCGCTGGCCCAGCAATGGCAGCAAACGCTGCAAATGGCCAAGGCCTTGCCCGTGGCGGCCAGCACCTTGGGGGCGCTGGCCGCCAAAACTGCGGCCGGTCTGGCCGGCAACACGCTGCAAGACTGGTTGGCCGAGGCCCGCGGCGAAGCGCCTGTAGAACGGGTCAGCCAAGTGGCGCTGGCCCCGCGCACCCGGCTGAATGTCAGCTTGTCGGCGCAGCGCAGTTTTTCCACCGTCAGCTTGCCGCTGGCGGAGCTGAACCGGCTGCGCCGCTTGCACCGGGCCAGCTTGGACGAGGCGCTGCTGTTCATCTGCGCCGGAGCGCTGCGGCGCTACTTTGTCAAACACGGGCCGCTGCCGAGCAGTTCGCTGGTGGCGGCGCTGCCGGTGTCGGTGTCGGCTGCCGAGAGCACCGTCGGTGCGGCAGATGCCGGCACGCAGGCCTCGATCAGTCTGCTCAGCCTGGGCACCCAGCTGGCCGACCCGGCTCGGCGGCTGGCGCATCTGCTCAGCGCCTCGGCCACTGCGAAGCGGCAGCGGGCGACTGTCGAAGCGCTGCTGCCCAGCGACTTCCCCTCGCTCGGCCTGCCGTGGTTGCTGCAGGCCGGTGCCGTGCTGTATGGCCGCCTGCACGCCGCCGAGAAGCTGCCGGCGCTGGCCAATTTGCTGATTTCGATAGTGCCTGGCGGTGGCCCCGGCCCCGGCCACCGCATGCCGCGCTATCTGGCCGGTGCCCGCCTGCTGGCCAACTACCCGGTGGCCAGCATCGTGCACGGCCTGGCCCTGCACATCAGCGCGCAAAGCACGGCCGATACGCTCGACATCGGCCTGCTCGCCTGCGGCCAGGCCTTGCCCGAGACGGCCGAGCTGGCGGCCTATGTGGAGACGGCTTTTCTGGAATTTCAGCTGCTGTCGATGGCCAAACCCCTGCCGATCCGCAAGCCTGGACGTAGCACCGCTGTGGCCTTGAAATCCGCCAAAAAGCGGACCGGCGCGAAACCCGGCCCCAGGTCGGGTTGAGCCCGCAGTGGCTACCATTCAGGCCCCGTTCCCTCCAACGCTGAGTCCCCATGCAACTATCTGCCAACGGCATTGCCATCGAAGTCGACGACCAAGGCCCCGCGTCGGCCGAGCCCCTGCTGCTGATCATGGGCTTGGGCATGCAATTGGTGGCCTGGCACGACGGGCTGGTGCAGCAATTGCTGGCCCAGGGTTTTCGCGTCATCCGCTTCGACAACCGCGACGCCGGGCTGAGCCAGAGCTTTGACGCGCTGGGTGTGCCCAACTTGGCGCTGACCTCGATGCAGCATCTGCTGCATCTGCCGGTGCGCAGCCCCTATTCGCTGGCCGATATGGCGGCCGATGCCGCCGGCGTGCTGGATGCGCTGGGTCTGCGCCGCGCCCATGTCTGCGGGGCCTCGATGGGCGGCATGATTGCCCAGCATTTGGCGTTGCAGCGGCCCGAAATGGTCAAGAGCCTGACGCTGATGATGACGAACAGCGGGGCTCGCTCCTTGCCCGGCCCGTCGATGAAGGTGCGCCAAGCGCTGCTGACCCGGCCCGCCGACCCGAAAAACCAGGCCAGCGTGATCGAGCATTTCTACAAGCTTTACCGCCTGATCGGCAGCCCTGGCTACCCGGCCTCCGAGGCTTGGCTGCGCCAGCGCATTACCGCGTCGGTGCAGCGCAGCCTGCGCCCGCGCGGGGTGCTGCGGCAGTTGAGCGCCATCGCCGCCGACACGCAGCGCGCCCGCTTGATCGGTGCCATCGGCGCGCCGACGCTGATCCTGCATGGCGAGGCCGACCCGCTGGTGCCGGTGGCTGCGGCTCATGACTTGGCCCGCCGCATCCCCGGTGCCCGGCTCGACCTGATCCCCGGCATGGGCCACGACCTGCCCGAACCGCTCTGGCCCCGCTTTGTGGCCGGCATACAGCAGACGGCGGCGCG
>JBIIVZ010000420.1:0-3108 GCA_044339175.1 Roseateles sp. | reverse complement strand
ACAGCGGCAACAACCAGAGCCAGGACGGCAGCCCACCGGCCGCACCGGTGATCAGCATGGACAGGGGGAACCCGCCCGTCACGATCAAGCGCCGCCAGCGCGCCTGATGCAACAGCGCCAACGCGCCACCCCCCAGCGCCGCAGCCGCCAGCGCCAATGCCGGCTCAAGGCCGAGGTGGCGCAGCCCGCTGAACAGGCCCCAAGCGGCGGCCCAACTCAGCAGGGCCGGGAGTGGCCAGCGCAGGGTAGGCATGGGGGATCGGATTCAGCCGCGCTCATTGCATCTGAATGGCACCCTGGGCGCGCCCCTTGCCCGCGCGGGCCGGGGGGTTGCACATGCCGCAGACATAGTGGCGGGCGATCTCGTGCGGGTGGGTCACAAAGTGGCCGCCGCAGGTCGAGCATTTGGTCATCGTCAGCATGCCGTTGTCGATGAACTTGACCAAGCGCCACGCACGCGTCACCGACAGCATCGCTTCCAGGCCCATCGCCTGCGTCTGCTCTTGGTACAGCTGATAAGCCTTGATGACCGCGTCGATCTCTTCCAGCTCCGAGACCTTGTTCAGGTACTCATGCACGTTCAAGAACAGCGAGGCGTGGATATTGGGCTGCCACGTCATGAACCAATCGGTCGAAAACGGCAGCTGGCCCTTGCTCGGGCTCTTGCCCGAAACTTCCTTGTACAGCCGCAACAGCCGCTCGTACGACATGTCCGTCTCCGACTCCAACACCTGCAGCCGCGCGCCCAGGTTGATCAACGTGACCGCACGCTCAATTTGGCGGGCTTCGGTGAGGATGCTTTTGATGCGCATGATGTGGAGTCTCGTGTCGTCGCGTTTCGTGTCTTGAAGGTATTGCGGGGCCAGCGCCGAGCCGCCTCAAGCGGCCCCGCCGTTGCGCAGGAGGTCGGAACGGGTCAACCCCGTTCCCCTGCGCACCCCCTCGGGGGGATGGTTGGCTGTAATCAGCCAACCGGGGGCCAACAATTTCAGGCCGCTTCTTGATGGCGACCGGCCATCAGGATCGAGGCATGCAAGCGAGCCACACCGTCATTGGCGGCCGACTTGCCGTGGCTGGTCAGCAAGCCCCAGACCATGTCGTCGTCCATGCGGAAGCGGCACAGCAAGGTGTTGCCCGAAGCAATCTTCATCAACTGGGCCGAGCTCAGCGTGGCGATCAGCGTGGCCGTGTGCTCCGAGATCCCCAGGCGGTAGAGCGCTTGCTCGCGGTCCGCCCGGATCAGGTTCTGAGCCAGCATCAGATAAGACAGGTTGGCTTCACGGATTTCGGCGAGGATTTGGTCAGCGTTCATTTGGGGTGCCCCTGGTTTGCACTTCATATTCGTAACAACTTGGTACGGATTGTGAAGACACGAACTGGGCGGGAACATCAGCCTAATTCCAGCACTTAAGTCCTTTTTCTTCCATCGGCCTTGTCAGGCAAACACCTACAAGGCTGCTGTCAAGTCAATAAAATGTGGTGAATGCCGGCTTGATCTGAGCGAGTCACCGGTAAGCCTAGATTCGGCAGTTGGACGCGTCTGCGATGCGGTGCGATGGCAAGGCGCTGCGACGCAGTGAGCTCTTGCCCACCAGGAGAAGCAACGCAGCCAGCGCCAAGTTGTGCGCCGCCAGATCGCTGCCGCGCCCGGCCACCGAGCCAGGCAAATCAGGCCGCTCACCGATTTCAAGGCAGCGCTGCCAGGCGTCTTCGATCATCGGCAGCAAATGTTCCGCCTGATCGGGGCTGTCAGCGGCAAAGGCCGGTGTCCAGCACCGGCATGTGGTCAAGCCAGGGCTGGACGCTACGGAGCAGCCGGGCTCTAGGCACCGCCTCAGCGCGGACACTCACGACCAAGTAGATCGTGCGAGGCAGGTCGGCAGCCATCGCCGGGCTGCCCCGCCACCCCAGGTGCGGCTATTTTTCTGCCGCGGGCTCATTGCATCTGAATGGCACCCTGGGCACGCCCCTTGCCCGCGCGGGCCGGGGGGTTGCACATGCCGCAGACGTAGTGGCGGGCAATCTCGTGCGGGTGGGTCACAAAGTGGCCGCCGCAGGTCGAGCATTTGGTCATCGTCAGCATGCCGTTGTCGATGAACTTGACCAAGCGCCACGCACGCGTCACCGACAGCATCGCTTCCAGGCCCATCGCCTGCGTCTGCTCTTGGTACAGCTGATAAGCCTTGATGACCGCGTCGATCTCTTCCAGCTCCGAGACCTTGTTCAGGTACTCATGCACGTTCAAGAACAGCGAGGCGTGGATATTGGGCTGCCACGTCATGAACCAATCGGTCGAAAACGGCAGCTGGCCCTTGCTCGGGCTCTTGCCCGAAACTTCCTTGTACAGCCGCAACAGCCGCTCGTACGACATGTCCGTCTCCGACTCCAACACCTGCAGCCGCGCGCCCAGGTTGATCAACGTGACCGCACGCTCAATTTGGCGGGCTTCGGTGAGGATGCTTTTGATGCGCATGATGTGGAGTCTCGTGTCGTCGCGTTTCGTGTCTTGAAGGTATTGCGGGGCCAGCGCCGAGCCGCCTCAAGCGGCCCCGCCGTTGCGCAGGAGGTCGGAACGGGTCAACCCCGTTCCCCTGCGCACCCCCTCGGGGGGATGGTTGGCTGTAATCAGCCAACCGGGGGCCAACAATTTCAGGCCGCTTCTTGATGGCGACCGGCCATCAGGATCGAGGCATGCAAGCGAGCCACACCGTCATTGGCGGCCGACTTGCCGTGGCTGGTCAGCAAGCCCCAGACCATGTCGTCGTCCATGCGGAAGCGGCACAGCAAGGTGTTGCCCGAAGCAATCTTCATCAACTGGGCCGAGCTCAGCGTGGCGATCAGCGTGGCCGTGTGCTCCGAGATCCCCAGGCGGTAGAGCGCTTGCTCGCGGTCCGCCCGGATCAGGTTCTGAGCCAGCATCAGATAAGACAGGTTGGCTTCACGGATTTCGGCGAGGATTTGGTCAGCATTCATTTGGGGTGCCCCTGGTTTGCACTTCATATTCGTAACAACTTGATACGGATTGTGAAGACATGAACAGGGACGGAACATCAGCCTAATTCCAGCACTTAAGTCCTTTTTCTTCCATCGGGCTTGTCAGGCAAACAC
>JBIIVZ010000040.1:0-10933 GCA_044339175.1 Roseateles sp. | reverse complement strand
CCCGAGCTTGTGCTACCCGGCCCCAAGCCCTGCAAATAGGTCAATAGCGCCGGCCCGATCAGCAAACCCAGGCCCGAAGCCAGCGCAAAGGTCGCCATCACGCCAGCGCCCTGCAGCGGCCCGGAGGCCAGCGCCGCAACCAACAAGGCCGATTGCAACAAACCGCAAGGCCACGCGGCCCAGGCCAGACCGAACAGCCCAGCCCGTGCGGGAGCACCCAGCACGGCACCGCCACCGCTCAAGCCCGCCACCGGCACATGAATTTGCCTTGCGACGCGCTGCCCCAAACCCTCCAGCCAAGCCGGCTGACGCCCGCGCCACAGCAAACTCAAGCCCAACAGGATTGCGGCCACATGCAGCAAAACCCAAACGGGCCGCAGCAAGGCCGAGCTTTGACTCAAATGTGCCAGCACGCCGACGCTGGCCGCAGCAGCAGCCCCCGCTAGCGAATAACTGAGCAAGCGCCCCACCATGAAGCCCAGCAACGCCGGCCGTGAGCGCCCGGTCAAACCGGTGCAAGCGGCACCGCACATGGCCAGGCAATGGGGTGTGCCGGCCAAGCCCATCAACAGGGCCGAAGCGGCAAGTGCTGCATCCAACATCAAATGATTTTCGAAAACCTTGCACGGTTGCGATCGGCTTGCAAGTAGCGATCAAACACCATCGCGACAGCGCGAACAAAGTACCAACCCATTGGCGTGACTTGAATCGCGTCCGGCTCCAGTGTCACCAAACCCTGGGTCTGCAACTCCGCCAAGCGGGCCAATTCGGGCTTGAAGTAGGTCTGCATCTCAATCAGGTAGGTGTGCGAGATCGTTTCGAATTCGATCCGTCCTTGGCACATCAGCGCCATGATGACGGTGCGCCGAACGATATCGTCGCGCGTCAGCGCCAAGCCACGGTTGATGGGCAACTGCCCATGACGCAGAGCGTCGTAATACTCATCCAGCGTTTTGGCGTTCTGGCTGTAACAGGCACCGACCCGGCCAATGGCCGACACGCCCAGCGCCACCAGATCGCAATCGGCTTGCGTGCTGTAACCCTGGAAGTTGCGGTGCAAACGCCCCTGCCGCTTGGCCACTGCCAGCGAATCGGTGGCCAGGGCGAAATGGTCCATACCGATGTAGCTGTAACCATGGCTTAAAAAACCGCCAATTGCGCCCGACAACATGGCCAATTTGTCCGCAGCCTGGGGCAAATGCGCCTCTTCGATGCGCCGCTGCGGCTTGAAGCGCTGCGGCAGATGGGCGTAACCGTACAGCGCGATGCGGTCTGGCTTCAGAGCCGCCACTTGGGCAATCGTGCGAGCAAACGACTCCGGTGTTTGCAGCGGTAGGCCGTAGATCAGATCGACATTGGTCGACTCGAACCCCAACTCTTTTGAAGCTTGCATCAGCGCAGCAACGCTCTCGAAGCTTTGCTGGCGATGCACGGCTTTTTGCACGGCCGGGTCAAAGTCCTGCACACCAAAACTCAGTCGATTGAAGCCCAACCTCCGCAAATGCTGCAAGCGCAGGGTGCTGACGGTGCGGGGGTCAACTTCGATGGAGATCTCCGCGCCAGCACTCAGACGGAACCGCGCTCGCAGAGCGTCCATCAACTGTGTCAGTTCTACATCGCTCAAAAACGTCGGCGAGCCACCTCCCAAGTGCAGTTGCGAGACTGCGGTCATGCGACCCAGATGTTTCAGGGTCAGATCCATCTCGGTGATCAACGCCTGTAAATACTCCGCTGCCCGCTCGTGATGCTTGGTGATCACTTTGTTACAGGCACAGTAGTAGCAGACCGACTCGCAGAACGGCACATGCACATAGACCGATAACGGCTGGCCGCCGCCGATCAGGGTGCCACTGGCACGGGCAGCCAACGCTTGTACATAATCTTCAGCAGTGAAGGCGTCCACGAAACGGTCGGCCGTCGGATACGAGGTGTAGCGGGGACCGGACACGTCGAAGCGCCGCAACAACCCCTCGTTGATCAAACTAGGGGCGGTAGTAACGCTAGTTATATTCTCTTGAACCATGTTGAACACTTTGCCTATTGCTTTGCAGACACAACTTGACCCAAGTCAATGTTCAAGCGCTTCAGCGCGAGAACAATGCATTCACTCTTGAGGTAAATCATGTTCACGCACCAACCATCGCTGAATTCACTTGATTCGTCTGAAGCCCGGCTGGGCATCGCTCCCGGCCCTGATTTGAAGGCGTTGCTGAAGCCGCCCACGTTGCGGTCAGTGGCCGAGCACGCGCAAACTGCGAAAATGCCCCATTCGATACCGATCAAAATTGAGCCGCTCAAAGTAGCCTGCTCCAGTTGCAATTTGCGCGAGCTCTGTCTGCCCGTGGGCTTGTCCCCTGTGGATCTGGAACAGCTCGACAAGTTGGTCGGCACGCGCAGACAGGTCTCGCGCGGTGACACCCTGTTTCGCAGCGGCGATGTTTTTCAATCACTTTTTGCGGTGCGTACCGGCTTTTTCAAAACTTGTGTGTCCTCGGAAGACGGGCGCGATCAGGTCACCGGTTTTCAAATGGCGGGCGAATTGCTGGGGCTTGATGGCATCAGCACTGACCGCCACAGTTGCGATGCAGTCGCACTCGAAGACTCGCAGGTCTGCGTGATCCCGTTCGATCAGTTGGAAGAGCTATCGCGCGAGTTCGTTGACCTGCAAAGGCAATTCCACAAGATCATGAGCCGCGAGATCGTGCGCGACCACGGCGTCATGCTGTTGCTGGGCAGCATGCGTGCCGAAGAGCGTTTGGCGGCCTTTTTACTCAATCTGACCCAGCGCCTGCACGCACGGGGCTTTTCGTCGGCCGCGCTGGTGTTGCGCATGACGCGCGAAGAAATCGGCAGTTATCTGGGTCTGAAACTGGAGACGGTCAGCCGCACTTTCTCGAAGTTTCAGGACGAGGGCTTCCTGGAGGTCAAACAGCGCCACTTGCGCATTCTTGACCAGACCGGTCTGCAGCGTTTGGTCAACAGCAGCAGTTGCGAATAACTCAATGCGGTCAGCCGCGCGGGTGCGGGTTCTGCGCCGGTTCGGGCCGGCGGGCCAGCAGCAAGCTCAGGCTGGCCGACACGCTCAGCACCAGCCAGAACAGCAAAAAACTGAGGGTGTAAACGGCTTGACGTGACAACTCCAGCCGCTGGCCGCCGAATCCGCTCAGATCGGCAGGGTCCACCACAGCGAAGACCAAGGCCTCCAGCACGCCCGCCATCAAAAACGAGGGCCAAGCGACGGCCATCGCCCAGCGCCCGAGCCGCGAGCTGCCTTGGGCCGCTCCGCCATCGCCATCGCCATCGCCATCACCATCACCATCACCATCACCATCACCATCACCGCGATCATTCATTTCCCACCCGTCGCAGCATGGTTGCGTCCTTCATTAGCGGGTGCCATGGCCTTGACTGCGGCCACGCTGCCGGTCCGGTTCTCGGGCGACTTTTCGCTCAACACCGGGTCCGGGTAAATCAGCGCCAGCGCCAAGGTGACAAAGCTGGCCACCACCACCAATGACGGCCCACCGACCACCAACCACATCATTGGCTCGCGCCACCAAACGGCAGGACGCGGAAGTTTCATTTCTTGCATGGACATGACGTTCATCTCGCTGTGTTTGATTGGACTCACCGCGCATGCGCTTGGCTGCTGCCGACAACGCCGCGATCACCGAGGCACCACAAAAGTGGACTTTTCCTTCAGGCTAGCCCGTGCGGTCGTGCCCGGCTCACCTCGTAACTCGAATTCAATCGCATGGGCACCACTGCCCGCTTGCGCAGCGGTCTGCGGGGGAATCCGTACCGCCACCGCCACCCAACGGGCTTCGGCCGACGTGATCGTCACGTCTACCGACTTGACCAGCGCGATACCGGTCAAGCCCTTCACCGCCAGCGAGTAGCGCTGTGGCGTCTCGGTGGCGTTCATGATTTGCAGGCGGTAAAGGTTCTCGATAAACCCATCGTCCACCAAGCGCGACAGCACACCCCGATCACGCACCACATCCAGTTTGACGGGGCTGCGCAAGAACAGCAGGCTGCCCAGCAATGACGTGCTCAACAGCATCAGCACGACGGAATAGATCACCACCCGTGGCCGGAAGATACGGCGCAATTTCTGCGCCGGCGTCAGGTGTTGGTTGAGCCCGTTCTCGGTGTCGTAGCGGATCAGCCCACGCGGGTAGTCCATCTTGTCCATCACGCTGTCGCACACGTCGATGCAAGCGGCACAACCGATGCACTCGTATTGCAGGCCCTTGCGGATGTCGATGCCGGTCGGGCAGACCTGCACGCACAGCGTGCAGTCGATGCAAGAACCCTGGCCCGTCAACTTCGGGTCGGCCTTGCGGCTGCGTGAACCGCGTGGCTCACCGCGCTCGGCGTCGTAGCTGATGATGAGGGTGTCTTTGTCGAACATCGCGCTTTGAAAGCGCGCATACGGGCACATGTATTTGCAGACCTGCTCCCGCATATAGCCGGCGTTGCCGTAAGTGGCAAAACCGTAGAACAAGACCCAGAACCATTCCCACGGGCCAAAACCCAAAGTAAAGGCCTCGGCCCAGAGCGTGTGGATCGGCGTGAAATAGCCCACGAAGCTGAAGCCCGTCCAGAGCCCGACGGCGATCCAGACCAACTGCTTGCCACTCTTGCGCCACAGCTTGTTCAAGCTCCAAGGTGCCGCGTCAAGCTTGATACGCGCTTGGCGGTCGCCCTCGAACTGCTTCTCTATCCACATGAACAGTTCGGTATAGACCGTTTGCGGGCAGGCGAAGCCGCACCACAAGCGCCCGGCCACGGCCGTGAACAGGAACAGCGCGTAGGCGGAAATCAGCAGCAGCCCGGTCAGGTAGATGAAGTCCTGCGGATAGAGCACCAAGCCGAAAATGTAGAAGCGCCGGCTGGCCAACTCAAACAGCACCGCTTGGCGGCCGTTCCACTCCAGCCAAGGCAAGCCGTAGAACAGCAACTGCGTGAACCAGACCAAGCCCCAGCGCCAGCGCGCAAACAGACCACTGACCGCGCGCGGATAGATCTTCTTTTGCGCCTCGTACAACGAGACAATTTCGATCACCACATCACCGCTGTTGTTGCGCGAGCCAGCAGGGCTGTTGCCCGCATCGTTGACCGCTTGATTGACCACTGTCTATCGCACCGGAGTGACTGAAGTTACCGCTGTGTCGGGTCCTGAGCTTGCCACCAAAGGCGCGCTGTTGGACCAGCTCCAGACATAGGCTCCAAGCACCTGAATCTGCTCGGGACTCAGCCGCGTCGCTTGGGCCGGCATCTGATTGACTTTGCCCTGGTTGATCATTGCGATGACGGCGTCTTCACCCCATCCGTGCAGCCAGATCTTGTCGGTCAGGTTTGGCGCGCCCAGCGCCTGATTGCCCTTGCCGTCCATGCCGTGGCAGGCCGAGCAGACCGCAAACTTTGCCTTGCCGAGCTGGGCGGCAATCGCGTTGTGGGCGCTGCCGGACAAGCTCAGCACATAGTTGGCGACGTTGCGTACATCTTCCGGGCTACCGACCGCAGCGGCCATCGGCGGCATCATGCCGTTACGGCCATTGATGATCGTTTCGACGATGGTTTCGTGCTTGCCGCCATAGAGCCAGTCGCTGTCGGTCAGGTTGGGGAAGCCCTTGCTGCCCTTGCCGTCCGAGCCATGGCAACCAGAGCAGTTATTTGCAAACAGGCGCTCGCCGATGGCCATGGCCGAAGCATCCTTGGACAACTGCTCGGCCGTCTTGCCCGAATACTTGGCGTAGACCGTCGCCATGGCTTTGTGCGCTTCGTCTTGCTCTTGCTGATATTCGCCCGCGCTGCTCCAACCCAAGGCACCGGCCCGGCTGCCCAAGCCCGGATAAATCGCCAAGTAGACGCCAGCAAAAATCACGGTGAGGACAAACAGAATCGCCCACCAGCGCGGCAAGGGGTTGTTCAACTCGCGCAGGTCTTCGTCCCACACATGGCCGGTGCTGTTGTCGCCCGCCATCACTTTGTGCCGACTGGCGATCAGCAGCAGCAGCAGACAAAACACCAAGCCGGCCACCGTGGCAATGGCCACGTACCAAGACCAGCCGCTGGAGAAAAAGTCACTCATTGAAGCCTCCCGCCAATTTCGTCTTCGAGCGGCAACAGCGCCTGCTCATCAAAGCTCGCCTTGTTGCGACTGGAATAAGCCCAGACGACGATCAACAAGAACACCAGCAGCGACACCAGGGTCACCACGCTCCTCACGATATTGATATCCATGGCAGCTGCCCTTTCATTTCAACGCAGTGCCGAGCACCTGCAGATATGCAATCACAGCATCCAACTCGCTGCGCCCTTTGACCGCCTCGGCCGCACCCGCGACCTCCGCATCGTCATAAGGCACGCCCAGCTTGCGCAGGGTGCTGAGCTTCGGTGCCATATCGGCCGGATCGACCATCGTCTTGGCTAACCACGGGTAGGCCGGCATATTCGACTCGGGCACCAAGTCGCGCGGGTTGGTCAAGTGGATGCGGTGCCATTCGTCGTTGTACTTGCCACCCACGCGGTGCAGATCGGGCCCGGTGCGCTTGCTGCCCCACTGGAACGGGCGGTCGTAGACGAACTCACCGGCCGTCGAGTAGTGCCCGTAGCGCAGCGTCTCCGAACGGAACGGGCGAATCATCTGCGAATGGCAGTTGTAGCAACCCTCACGGATGTAGACATCGCGCCCGGCCAATTGCAGCGGGGTGTAGGGCTTGAGCCCCGGTGTGGCTTCGGTGGTGGAGCGCTGGAAGAACAGCGGCACGATTTCCACCGCACCGCCGACCGCAACGGTCAGCAGCACCAGCACGATCATCAAGAAGTTGCTGGTCTCGATGCGCGCATGACCGCTGGGTTTGACTTCTGGGTTTGCCATTATTTTTCTCCTTGATCAGGCGTGCGCCAACACGGCGGGAATGCGGGTCGGTACCGGGCGGCCGATCTGCACCGTCTTGACCACGTTCCATGCCATCACCAACATACCCGACAGGTAGAACAAGCCACCGACCAAACGCACGATGTAGAAGGGATAGGTCGCCTTGACGCTTTCCACAAAGGTGTAGACCAAGCTGCCGTCCGGGTTGACCGCGCGCCACATCAAGCCCTGCATCACACCGGCAATCCACATCGCGGCGATGTAGAGGACGATGCCCAACGTCGCGATCCAGAAGTGCAATTCGATGGCGCGCTTGGAGAACATCTCGGTGCGGCCATACATGCGGGGAATCAGGTGGTACAGGCTGCCCATCGAGATCAGACCGACCCAGCCCAAGGCACCGGAGTGCACATGACCAATCGTCCAGTCGGTGTAGTGGCTGAGCGCGTTGACCGTCTTGATCGACATCATCGGCCCCTCAAAAGTGGACATGCCGTAGAAGGACAGGGAGACGATCAGGAACTTCAGGATCGGGTCATCACGCAGTTTGTGCCAAGCACCGCTCAGGGTCATGATGCCGTTGATCATGCCGCCCCAGCTCGGTGCCAGCAGCACCAGCGAGAACACCATGCCCACGCTCTGCGCCCAGTCCGGCAGCGCCGTGTAGTGCAAATGGTGTGGGCCAGCCCACATGTAGGTGAAGATCAAGGCCCAAAAGTGGACGATGGACAAACGGTAGCTATAGACCGGCCGGCCGGCCTGCTTGGGGATGTAGTAATACATCATGCCGAGGAAGCCGGCCGTCAGGAAAAAGCCCACCGCGTTATGCCCGTACCACCACTGCACCATCGCGTCTTGCACTCCGGCGTAAGCCGAGTAGCTCTTGGTCATGCTGACCGGCAACGCGGCGCTGTTCACGACATGCAACAGGGCCACGGCGATGATGAAGGCACCGAAAAACCAGTTGGCCACGTAGATGTGCTTGACCTTGCGGGTGCCCACAGTACCGAAGAAAACAATGGCGTAGGACACCCAGACGATGGTGATCAGGATATCGATCGGCCATTCCAGCTCGGCGTATTCCTTGCCCTGCGTGATACCCAGCGGCAGCGTGATGGCGGCCGACAGAATCACCAGTTGCCAGCCCCAGAAGGTGAACCAAGCCAGCGTCGGCGCGAACAGCCGAGTCTGCCCGGTGCGCTGCACCACGTGATAAGCGGTAGCGAACAGCGAGCAGCCGCCAAAGGCGAAGATCACCGCGTTGGTGTGAAGCGGTCGCAAGCGGCCATAACTGAGCCAAGGGATGCCCAGGTTCAGCTCGGGCCATGTCAGCTGGGCGGCAATGATGACGCCCACCAACATGCCGACCACACCCCACAACACAGCGGCGAGCGCAAACGCTCTCACCACCCCGTCTTCGTAAACGCTTCCGGCGATGACCGGGGCAGCAGACTTTGCCATTGCATGGGCTCCTTGCAGCTTCTAATTTGATGAATTGGGACCGACGAACTTGCCAGTCGTCAGCCGCGTTTGGCGACGCGGCCGAGCGTTACAACAAGACGCAAGTTCTATGTCTTTGATTTTTTGCCGTCGTCGACGGCAGCAACTTGATTTGCATCAAACTGCGGAGCCTCTTCAAGAATTCGCCCGCCTTCGCGCTCCAGATCGTCAAGTTGGCCGTTGTTTATTGCCCACCCGAAGACGCCCACCAGCACCAGCACCAGCAGCACCGACAAGGGAATCAGTAAGTAGAGAACGTCCATAGATCCGTGCCTTTGCTTTCAATCAGGAATGAGTGGGCGCGCCAAGCGCTGCGCATTCAGAACCACCCAGGCCGAGCTGGCGGCCATGCCCAAGCCGGCTGCCCAGGGCGGTAGCCAACCGGCCACGGCGAGCGGAATGCAAGCGGCGTTGTAGCCTGCTGCCCAAGCCAGGTTCTGGCGAATCACGCGGCGCGTGCGCAACGCCAGTTCACGCGCCAAGGCCAAGTCCAGCAGGCGCCCGGACAAGAGCAAGGCATCGGCGCTGGCCCGCGCCAACATGGCACCTTGCCCCATCACCACACTGGCGTCGGCGCGTGCCAGCACCGGGGCGTCGTTGATGCCGTCGCCGACCATCAGCACGCAGCGCCCCTCGGCCTGCAACTGCGCCACCACGGTCAGCTTGTCCGCCGGGCTCGCATCGCCTTGCGCTGACTGCACGCCGGCCAGGGCGGCCAAGCGCAGCACCCGCTCGCTGGCGTCACCCGACAACAGCAAGGTGCGCAAGCCCTGGCGGTGCAAGCGCTGAATCGCCTGCACCGCGTCGGCGCGCAAGACCTCGCCGAATTGCAGCCACAACAGCGCACCCGGGCGGCCAAAAGCCAGTTGAGCAGCACCGGCCACCTGCGGTGCGGCTTGACCAAACGCTTGGACAACCCAGGCCGGGCTGCCGAGCCGCCACAGCTGACCCGCCGCGTCCAGCGCCTGCATGCCGAGGCCAGGCAACTCCTGCACCTCTGACCATTGCAACGATTGATTCGCGTCCTGAGCAGCCCCCGCAGCCGCCACCAGCGCGCGTGAAAACGGATGCTGCGAATGCTGCGCCAGCCCGCAGGCCGCCTGCAGTAACCGCTCGGTATCGAGCTGGGCGTCGGCACCGTCTGGCGGGTCACCGTGCGCGTCATCGGCACTCCAATGGCGCAACAATTCCATGCGGTCCTCGCTGAGCGTGCCGGTCTTGTCGAGCACCACGGTATCGACGCGGCACAGCGTGTCCAGCACATCCAGCCGCACCAGCAGCAAGCCGCGCCGCGCCAGCGCACCGGTGGCGGCCAGCCAAGCCACGGGTGCGGCCAAGGACAAGGCGCAGGGGCAAGTCACGATCAACACCGACACCGCCACCCAGACGGCCCGCGCCGGGTCCAGCCAGCTCCACAGCAGCGCACTGCCGCCGGCCAACAGCAACACCACCCACAAGAAATGCCCCGCTACCCGGTCGGCCAGGGCGGTGCTGGCCGGGCGCTGCGTCATCGCCTCACGCATCAAACGCACGATCGCTTCATGACGGGTGTCGGCACCGACGCGCAACACACGCACCAGCAGCGGCGCTTGCAAGTTCAAGCTGGCCGCCGCCACCTCGTCTCCCGCCGCTTTGGGCACGGGCTGCGATTCCCCAGTCAGCAAGGCCTCGTCGGCGGCGCTGTGGCCGCTCTCGATCCGGCCGTCCGCCGGGAACGCCTGGCCCGCGCAGACGCGCACCAAATCACCGACGCGCAAGCGCAGCGGTGCCACTTGACTGCTGCTGCCGTCGGCCGCAATGCGCTCGACGCTCTCCGGCAAGGCGGCGCTGGCCTGCTCCAGCGCCTCGGCGGCTCGGTGGCGGGCGCGCAACTCGAAGAAACGGCCGGCCAGCAAAAAGGTCACAAACATCGTCAACGAGTCGAAATAGACCTCGTGACCGAAAAAGCCGCCGGGTTCAAACAAGGCTCCGCTGCTGGCCAGGAACGTGACCGCCATCCCCAGCGCCACCGGCACGTCCATGCCCAAGCGCCGGACCCGCAACTGCTGCCAAGCGCTGCGAAAAAACGGGCCGGCCGAGAACATCAGCACGGGCAGGCTCAGCACCCAGCACGCCCACTGCAAGAGCCGCATCAGGTCGGGCTCCAGATCACCGGGCTCGGCAAAATAGGCCGGTGCCGCCATCATCATCACCTGCATCATCAAGAAAGCTGCCACGAACAACCGCCACAGCGCTTGGCGTTTTTCACGCTCGCGCAACAGCCTCGCTGGCGCGGCCGCATCCGGCGCGGCACCGTAACCGGCGCGCTCGATGCGGGCCAGCAATTGCGCCAGCCTGATTCGCTCCGGTTGCCAGCGCAGTTGCAAACGCGCGCTGGCCGCGTTCACCGTGGCGGCGCGCACACCGGGCAGCTCCAGCACAGCCTGCTCGATGATGCCGGCGCAAGCAGCGCAGTGCAGGCCGGACAACTGGAATTGCGACTCCGCCAAAGTGCGGCCGCCGCCGCTTCGCTCATCGGTCGGCTCTGCCTCGGTCAACCAGCGGGTG
>JBIIVZ010000419.1:0-3116 GCA_044339175.1 Roseateles sp. | reverse complement strand
TCTAAATTGAAAAGCCCTTCAGCATGACTGCAGGGCTTAACGATTTAAAAATTCAACGACTTGATGCTGAATTGCTACTGAATTACTAAATTTCTTGGCTCCTCGACCTGGGCTCGAACCAGGGACCTACGGATTAACAGTCCGGCGCTCTACCAACTGAGCTATCGAGGAATTGAGCCTCGCAGTATAGACCGGATTTTAGGTGTTTACAGCTGAATCTCTAAACTCATTCGTAATGTTCGGGGTGCCAGCGGGTAGAGGTAGACGTGATCGAACTGGAACGGGGACTCTTTCCAGGCGCGTTGATTGGTCAGATTGTCCACGCCGACACGCCAGGTCAGCAGCTTGGCACCGACGTTCTGCTCGAAGCGGGCCCCCGCGTCCAAGCGGGTCCAGCCTGGGATGTTGATGCTGTTGTTCGGCAGCACCGCGCGCGCGCCTTCATACACCACACCGGCCTGGACTTGCAGGCCGGGCAGGGCGGGCACGTTCTGACGCAGCTGCAGGCGCAGGCTCTGTTCTGGCACGTTGACCGGCTTTTGCCCGTTCAGCGTCGCGTCGGCACTGCCCTCGCGCCGTGCTTTCAGTTGCATCGCGCTGGCCAGCAAGCCGCCGCCGGCCCATTTGAAATCGGCCTGTGCTTCCAGCCCTTGGTGATGGGCATTGCCGTCGGCTTGGCGCACGCAGCTGCCGGGCACGGTGTCCCGGCAGGTGCCGATGTCGCGCCAGGCCGGGCGCGTCACGTCGAACCAGTTCACTGACCAATCAACCAAGTTGGAGCCGGCCTTCAGGCCGATCTCGAACTGCCGGCTCTTCAGCGCGGGCAGCGCCTGGCCGGCCGCTGCATAGCGTTCGCGGTTTGGCGTCACTTCCGATTCCACGCCTTCGCCCCAGCTGCCGTAGGCCTGCAGCAGCGGGTTGATCGCGTAGCTCAGGCCCAACCATGGCGTGGTGATGCTTTGCGCGTAAGCGGTGGCGCGCGAGCCGTCGATGCGGATGCTGTCGCGCTCGATGCGGGTGTGGCGCAGGCCGGCCCAGGCTTGCCAGGCGTCGGTCAGCTGGACGGCGTCGCGCAAATACAGCTCGGTGCTGCGTTCGTCGCGGTTGGTGTTCTGGTCGTTCAGGCTGGCGTCGGCGGGATTGCGGGCCAGGCCGTCAATCGTGCCGGTGCCGACGTAGTTGTAGGCCTGGCGCTGGAAGCGGCTGTTGAAACGGGTCAGCAGCAAGCCGGTGCTGAGGCTGTGGCGGATGCCGCCGGTGAGCCACTTGCCGGCCAGCGACAGGTCTAGCGCCTCGCTGTTGCGGCGCTCGTTCTCGCTGCGGAAGTCGTACATGTCGAACGTGCCGTCCGGGCAATAGCGGTCGGCGTAATAACTGCCATCGGCCGCGCTGCAGCCGTAGGCATAGGCCAGTCGGTCGTCGGTCTTCAAGCGCTGCACGCCCAGATGGGCCTGCGCCGTCCAGTCGGCATTCAGGCGCTGCGTCACGCGCAACGAAGCATGGCTGTTGTCGAACACGACCGGCTGGCTCCAGCTCTGGTTGTTCAGGTTGATGCGTGGGTCGACGCTGCGCGCGTCGGGCAGCTTGTCGCCAAGCAGGCTGAAGCCGGGCTGACTCGGCTGGCTCTGGCGGTTCAGCTCGAACTCGGCTTCGACCAGCAGGTCGGGCGTGACGCGCCAATCACCGGCCACGGCCAGCAGATGCCGCTTGCCATCGGCATCGCGCAGCTCGGGCTTGATCTGTGCGGCGCTGATGTTGACGCGCAGACCGAAGGTGTCGCTGCTGTCTATTCCAGCGCCCGTACCGGTGCCGGTACCAAAGCGGCGGCTCCAGTCCAGTGCCGCTTCCAGCGTGCCGCGCTCGCTCAGGCCCAGGCTGAGGGTGGTCAGGTTGGTCGTCGGGCGCTTGACGATCAGGTTGACCAAACCGCCGGGTGAACTGGTGCCGGCCTGGATGCCGCTCGTGCCCTTGAGCACTTCGATCGCCGATTTGTTGCTGAAGCCAAGCGCTGTCTCGGCGTTGATCGGCAGGCCGTCGCGCAAATAGTTGAAGCGGTTGTCCAGGTCGTAGCCGCGAATCTTCAGATAAGAAACATAGCCGGCCGAGTTGTAAGCATCGCCGACGCTGGCATCCAGCGCGGTGATGCCGGACAGCGCGGTGATGCCGGCGTCCTGCAGCCGCTCCAGCGTCAGCACCGAGGCTTGCATCGGCAGTTTGGCGATGGCGGTTTCACCGAAGCCGCCGATGGAGACGGGCACATCAGCAGCGCGGCCGCGGACCGAAACTGTGGGCATGGTGGACATGTTGGTCGGCAGCGCTTGGGCCAGTGCAGCCGTGGCGCAGCAAACGAGGCTGGCTGCAGCAGCCAGCAAAGACAGAGGGGTGGTGTGGTGATGTGCCATCGTGAATAGGTCGATGGCAGGTCGGCAAACGACAAAGCTCGAGCGTCACGAGAAAGAAAATGCTGACGCCGATCTGATGCGTGCTTCCCTGCGCGAGGATTACCTCAAAGCCTCCTCAAGGAGACTTTGAGACGCCGAGGCGTCTCACAGGTTCAAAGGGACTTTCTCAGTCGCACCGTCAAGCGGCGCAACACCCCTAGCGAATGCCCGGCGGTCAATGACCTGATCGCCGGGCAGGCGCATTCTAATCGGACTCGATCGAACTCAGCGCTGACCGGACGCCTGCAGCGACGCATTGCCGTCGGCGGAGGCACCGCGGCGATCGGCCGAGGCTTGGCCGCTTGCTTGGCCGTCCGCTTGGCCGGTCATGCTGCGGCGGCTGGGGCTGGGGCTGGGGCTGGTTTGGCCGGGCGTCGGGCTAGCGCTCGCGTTGGACACTGCGGGTGCTGTGGCGGGTGCTGTGGCGGGTGGCGTGGACGGTGACGGGGCTGCGGCGCTTGAGTCGCGGCGGCCACCGAGCATGCCGCTGACTTGGCCGGCACCGGTGCCGTCGGCGCTGGCAGCCGGCAAGCTGTTGTTGTTGTTGTTGTTGTTGTTGCGTGGGTTCAAACCGCCTTGGGCCGCGCTCTGCGCGCTGCCCTCCACGCCGCCTTCCACGCCGCCCCGCAAAGTGCCTGCGCGGTTGCCGGTCGCACGGGCCTTGTCACTGGCACC